>JAQGKA010000128.1 GCA_028290355.1 Tardiphaga sp.
CCAACAAGGACACAGAATGGTCGTTCGCGCAGGGCGTGAGTTTCTCGCCATCCCCGGCCCCACCACGATGCCCGACGAAGTGCTGCGAGCGATGCATCGCCCGGCGCTGGACATCTATTCCGACACCATGGTGCAGATGACCGGCAGCCTGCTGCGCGACCTCGGCACGCTGTTCGCGACAAAAGGCCAAACCTACATTTACATCGCCAACGGCCATGGCGCCTGGGAAGCGACGCTCAGCAACGTATTGTCGCGCGGCGACAAGATCCTGGTGCTGGAAAGCGGCCGCTTTGCCGTCGGCTGGGGCAACGCGGCCCGCGCCATGGGCGTCGATGTCGAAGGCCTGAAGGGCGACTGGCGCCGCGCGATCCGCCCCGCCGAGGTCGAGGCGCGGCTGCGAGCCGACACCAGGCACGAGATCAAGGCGATCCTCGCCGTGCAGGTCGATACCGCGTCCGGCGCAATCAACGACATCGAAGCGATCGGCAAGGCGATCAAGGCCGCGGGTCATCCCGCTTTGTTCATGGTCGATGCGGTGGCGTCGCTCGGCTGCATGCCGTTCGAAATGGATGGCTGGGGCATCGACGTCGCGATGTCCGGCTCGCAGAAGGGCCTGATGGCGCCTCCTGGCCTCGGCTTCGTCGCCGCCAACGATCGCGCGCGCGAAGTGCACAAGACCGCGGATCTGCGCACACCGTATTGGGATTGGACCGAACGCGAGGGCGCCGAGCACTATCACAAATATTCCGGCACCGCGCCGGTGTATCTACTGTTCGCGCAGCGCCAGGCCATCGACATGCTGTTCGACGAGAAACTCGAAAACGTGTTCCGGCGCCACAGCCTGCTCGCCGAGGCGGTGCGCCGCGCGGTAACAGTGTGGTCGGAAGGACAGATGCTGGGTTTCAACATCGCCGAGCCGAATGAACGCTCCAACACGGTCACCACTGTGGCGATGAAGGATCCCGCCGCGCTGCTCGCCTACTGCAAGAACATGTGCGGCGTGATTCTCGGCGTCGGCATCGGTGATCTCCAAGGCAAGGCGTTCCGCATCGCCCATATGGGCCACGTCAACGCGCCGATGATCCTGGGCACGCTGGGCGTGATCGAGATGGGCCTGCAGGCGCTCGGCATCCCCCACGGCAAGGGCGGCACCGAAGCAGCGATCAATTTTCTCGGCGAGACCGTCGCGGCCTAGATTCCGATTCTTCGATTCTGTGTGGCGCCTCAACGAGTCGTCCCCGCGCAGGCCGGGACCCATACTCCGTGTCGTCCCGTTTCAGCACCGGGGCGGAAGCTTTCTCTCAATGGAAAGGCCAGGGGTTATGGGTCCCGGCCTTCGCCGGGACGACTCGTGGAGGGCTTGCGCAAGATCGCCACCACTTCTCATACCAGCAGCTTGCGTAGCTCCGCTTTCGCCACCTTCTCCAGCGTCGAGCGCGGCATCTCGTCGACGAAACGGATTTCGTGCGGCACCTTGAAATCGGCCAGCGCGTTGCGACAGGCGGCCATGACGTGGTCGTGCAGCGCCGCCGGCGCCTTCCCGGTGCCGCCATGCGGGATGATGAACACGACAGGCACCTCGTCGAGCATCGGATGCTTCTTGCCGACCACCGCAGCCTCGCGCACGCCGGGCACGGCGATGACGATCTGCTCGATCTCAGAGGCCGCGACATTCTCGCCACCGACTTTCAGCATGTCCTTGCTGCGGTCGCCGAAGCTAATGAAGCCGTTGTCGAGCAGCGTGACGCGATCGCCGGTGATGAAGTAGCCGTGCTCGTCAAAACTCTCGCGCGTGGCCTTCTCGTTGTGCAGATATTCCTTGAACAGCGACAGGCCGGGCACGCCCAGAATGGAGAGGTTGCCGGTTTCGCCCGTGGCCGTCGGCGTGCCGTCATCGTCGGTGACGCGCAGGCTGTATTCGGTGGCGGCGCGGCCGATCGACATCGGCGTGTTGCGCTGATCGACTTCGCCGATGATGCCGTGGGTGATGGTCTCGGTCATGCCCCACCAGCCGATAATCTTGACGCCGAAGGCAGCAAACGCCGGCGGCTCGCAGAAGGCGGTGCCCCAAAGGCGAAATGTGTGCTGCTTCGGGATCTCGTGCTCGAGCAGCGCCTTCATGCAGAAGCCGATGGTGGAATTCCAGGTGCAGCGATGCTCGGCCGCAACATTCCAGAACCGCCGCGCGGAAAACCGCGGCTGGATCACGCAGCTGCCGCCGACCCACAGGGTTGAGAGCACAGAATAGGCCAGCGCGTTGGTATGGAACAGCGGCAGATAGGCCATGTGGACGTCGGCGGCGTGCAGGTCCTGATGCGCCGCATTGACCTTGCCGCCCCACAGCGCATTGGCGTGGGTCCACAGCACCGCCTTCGGCCGCGATGTCGTGCCCGACGTGTACTGCACGCTGCATGAGGCGAAGGGATCGATGACGCGGCGCGGCCGGTCGGCGCTGTCAGCGAACAGGGATTCGAAGCGATCGGCTTGCGGCACCACGTGGCCAGCGGCGGGCGCAGCTCCGGCATCGTGCGAGATCACCGCGATCCAGCGCAGCTTGCGGCAATTGCTGGAAACGAGCTCCGCATAGGCCGGCTGGGTGACCGCGGCGACCGCGTCGCAATGCTCGGCGAAATATTCAAGTTCGGCGGCGGCGGAGCGGGTGTTGGTGGTCACCGCGATGGCGCCGAGTTCGGCGCAGGCGAACCAGGTCAGCATCGCCTCGATGCAGTTATCGAGATGGATCAGCACGTAGTCGCCGGGCTTGATACCGCGCTTGACGAGGCCGGCACTGAGCGCGCCGACGCGATCGTGAAATTCGCCGTAGGTCCAGGGCCGCGCCGGTGTGTCGAACGGCGCCCAGATCAGGAACGGATGGTCGCGCCGGGTCTCGGCACGCATCCGCAGCAGCCACGGCACATCCATGCCGGCAAACGGACCGACCACGCCCGGCGTCATTGCTGAATTCGGCATCATTCCTCCCGGTGGAAGTCCGCCGACGGGCACCCGCTGTTGCGCAGGATGACGGCTTCCGTATTCTTTTTTCTTGGTGGCTCTTTGTGCCACCGGAGGTCATCGGGAGCAAATCGCCGCATTGCGCGACGTCAGCTCATTTCGTAGGACGAAATTTCAATCAGGCTGCCATCGGGATCCCGACAATAGATTGATCGCAGAACGCCGCGTGCGCCCTGCTTCGCAATCGGGCCCTCCTCGATGGCAACGCCGCAGGCATCGAGATGCGCGACCACTTCGGCCGGCGAGGCCGCGGTGAGAAAACACAGATCGTCGCTGCCGGCCATCTCGTGATCGGCGGTGAACCATTCGATCTTGTCGGCGCTCACGGGCCGCAAATTGATCTTCTGGGCGCCAAAGCTCACCGAAGTCCGCGGCGTCTTGCCATGGCCGGGATCGAACACCTTGATCTCCATGCCCAGCACTTTTTGAAACCAGGCCGCAGATCGCTGCACATCGGCGACGTTGAGCACGAGATGGTCGAGTGCGGTGACCGCGACGGACATGGCTTTTCCTTCATTCCGGGATGCCGGTGCGCGCCGGAGCCGCACTGGCCGATAGTTGAATTGTTTGATACAACGCGGCGTTGTCAATTCTATACACGCTGACCACGCACAAGCCGCGGCAGCCGGGAGAAACAAAAATGGCTTCACGTCGCGCCGCGATCGGTCTGATCGCGATGGGCTTTTCGACCTTGATTTCAATTGGCAGCGCGGCAGCGCTGGATTACCCGAGCCGACCGGTACGCTTCGTCGTCGGCTATCCCGCCGGTGGCGCCACCGACATCCTCGCCCGCGTGATCGGCCAGCGACTGTCCGAACGGCTCGGCCAGCAATTCGTGGTCGAGAACAAGCCGGGCGCCGGCAACAACATCGGCACCGAAGCGGTGGTGAATGCCGAGCCGGACGGCTACACCGTGCTGCTGGTCAATCCGGCCAACTACATCAACGCCACGCTCTACACGAAGCTGAACTTCAACTTCCTTCGCGACATCGCGCCGGTGGCTGCCTTCAACCGGACCGCCAATGTAATGACGGTCAGCCAGAACGTGCCCGCGAAAACCGTGGCCGAGTTCATCGCCTATGTGAACGCCAATCCCGGCAAGGTGAACATGGCGTCGTCCGGCAACGGCACCTCGGTGCATCTGTCCGGCGAAATGTTCATGATGATGTCGGGCGTGAAGATGCAGCACATCCCCTATCGCGGCGCCGCGCCGGCGATCACCGACATGCTCGGCGGCCAGGTGCAGCTGATTTTCGACAACATGCCGTCGATCATCCAGCATATCCGCTCCGGCAGCCTGCGCGCGCTCGCGGTGACGACGACGGAGCGGTCGCAGCTATTGCCGGACGTTCCGACCGTTGCCGATACGGTGCCCGGCTATGAAGCCAGCGCGCTGTTCGGCATGGGCGCGCCGAAGAAGACGCCGCCGGAAATCATCGCCAAGCTCAACGCCGAGGTCAACGCTGTGCTGGCCGAGCCCGCCATCAAGGCCAAGCTGGTCGAACTGGGTGGCGATCCCCTGATCGGAACGCCGGAGGCCTTCGGCAAGATGATCGCCGCCGAAACGGAAAAATGGGAGAAGGTGGTCAAATCCGCCGGCCTCAAGGTTGAGTGAACCCCATGCGGCATCGCGGCGTCTCACTTTGGTGAGCGCCGTGCTATAAGCGATCACGAGACCGGGATTCGACGGAGCC
>JAQGKA010000139.1 GCA_028290355.1 Tardiphaga sp.
ATTTTCCGGCGGCGACGCTGAAGGACTTCATCGCCTACGCGAAAGCCAATCCCGGCAAGATCAACCTCGGCCATGCCGGCATCGGTTCGTCGAACTACCTGATCTGCAAGAGCTTCGTGCAGGCCGCGGGCATCGATGTCACGCTGGTCGGCTATCGCGGCGCCGCGCCGGCCCTGACCGACGCCATCGGCGGCCAGATCGACGGCGTCTGCGATGCCGCGGCCTCGGTGTCACAGGCGATCGACGACAAGCTGGTCAGGGGCCTCGTGGTCGGCTCCACGGTGCGGCTGGCGTCGTTGCCGGAACTGCCGACCTCGGCGGAAGCGGGTCTGCCGGAATTCGAGGCGCAGGGCTGGAACGGATTGTTCGCGCCGAAGGGCACGCCGCCGGAAATCATTGCAAAACTCAACGCGGCGGCGCGCACGTCGGTGGAAAGCGAGATCGTGAAGAAGCGGTTCGCCGATCTCTCCACCGTCGCGCCGGATGCCAACGAGCACACGCCGGACGTGCTGCAGCAACTGGTGACGCGCGACGTCGCCAAATACCGCGATATGCTGGCGACGAAGTAAAGTTCAGGCGAAGCCTCTCTTAACCTCGCCCCGCTCTTTGCGGGGAGAGGTCGGCGCAAAGCGCCGGGTGAGGGGCGGGGCACTGAGCCAACATCGTGTGCTGCCTGTCGGGTCGGCAAGATACCTGTAAAATCAGGCTGCGATGTGATGCCAACAATGGAACGACCTGGAGGGCCAACAGTGTGTTGAGCACAATGCCTTGCCCCTCACCCGAAATACGCGCTACGCGCGCATTTCGACCTCTCCCCGCGAAGGGCGGGGAGAGGTTCGGAGCACCGCCCCCACTGGCCTGAAACTTGCTCGTATCTCCCTGCCGTTCCCCGAACGCTGGAGAGATCATGCCCATTCGTCACGCTTCCAAAGCTTTGGCGCTCGCGGCGGTGCTGCTGGCGCAGCCGGCCATGGCCGAAACCACGCTGCGCATCGCGATGACCGCGTCCGACATCCCGACCGCCACCGGCATGCCGAACAACGGCTTCGAGGGCATGCGCTTCATGGGCTACCCGATCTTCGAGGGCCTGGTGCTGTGGGACCTGACCCGGACCGATCAGCTCGCGACCTTGCGTCCCGGGCTTGCGGAAAAATGGGAGCAGGCGGCCGACGACAACAAGACCTGGATCTTCCACCTGCGCCAGGGCGTGAAATTCCATGACGGCACCGATTTCAACGCCGACGCGGTGATCTGGAATCTGGACCGCTTCTTCAAGAACGACAGCCCGCAATTCGAAGTCGCGGCCTCGGCGATCTCGCGCGCCCGCGTGCCCTTGATGGGCAGCTACAAGAAGATCGACGACAGCACCATCTCGATGACCACCACGTCGGCGGCATCGTATTTCCCCTATATGGCGGTGTATCTGCTTTTCACGTCGCCGACGTCATTCGCCAAGGCCGGCGACTGGAGCAAGGTCGCGACCCTGCCGGCGGCCGGCACCGGCCCGTTCCGCATCACCAAGGTCGTGCCCCGCGAGCGCGTCGAACTGGCGCGCAACGACGGCTACTGGGATGCCTCGAAGAAAGCCAAGGTCGACAGCGTCGTGCTGCTGCCCATCCCGGAAGTCAATTCGCGGCTCGCCGCGTTACGCTCCGGCCAGGTCGACTGGATCGAGGTGCCGCCACCCGACGGCATCGCCTCGCTGAAGTCGGCTGGCTTCACCATCACCACCGGCTCCTATCCGCATGTCTGGCCGTGGTTCTACAACATCGGCGCCACCAACAGCCCGTTCAAGGACGTCAAGGTGCGGCAGGCGCTGAACTACTGCGTCGACCGCGAAGGCCTGGTGTCGCTGCTATCAGGCACCGCGGAGCCGTCAGCGGGCTGGCTGAAGGCCAGCGATCCCAACTTCGGCAGTCCCGTGAACCACTACAAGTACGATCCGGCCAAGGGCAAGGCGATGCTGGCGGAAGCCGGCTTCACCGCGGCGAAACCGCTGTCGTTCAAGGTGCAGATGTCCTCCTCCGGCTCCGGCCAGATGCTGCCGCTGGTGATGAACGAGTTTCTGCAGCAGAATTTGAAGGAAGCCTGCGGCGTCAAGGTAGAGTTCGACGTCATCGAATGGCAGGTGCTGCTCAACGCCGCGCGCGCCACGCCGGATGCGCCGGCCCTGCAGGGCGCGCTGGCGCTCAACATCTCGTCGCCGTCGTCCGACGTCGGCATCATGGCGCGCTATTTCGCGGCTTCCAATTTTTCGCCGAACGGCTTCAATTTCGAGCAGTGGAAAGACGACGAGTTCGAAGGGGCGCTGAAAGCCATGGCCGAGGCCACCGATCCCAAGGTGATCGCGACCAACACGCGCAAGGCGCACGAACGCCTGGTCGACAATCCGCCGTGGCTCTACATCGTCCACGACCTCAACCCGCGCGCGATGAGCGGCAAGGTGAAGGGGTTTGTGTCGCCGCAGTCGTGGTTCGTCGACCTGACGCTGGTGAGCATGCAGTAGCTTCGTAGGGTGGGCAAAGCCCCCGATCGCGCGAAGCGCGATTGGTGGCGTGCCCACCAAAGCGGCTGTGTAAGATTGCGAAGCAGTTGGTGGGCACGGCGCAAGTGCGCCTTTGCCCACCCTACATTTTCACTCCGCCAGCTTGTCCTTCTTCTTCACCCGCTTGATTGGCCCCGAGAACGCGAACAGCGCTGCGATGGCCAGCGTCTTGGCATCCATGGTGGCGCGGCACACGGCGTGCTGCGTCTCACCACCAGCCGCGTTGCACCGGAACCGGACGAACGAGCTGGCCGCCCCGGCGCGGATCGACGGGCTGCGCAGGTTGAGCGCCCCAGTTGCGCGGGGAAAAGAAGCCGAAGCCGTCGTCGTCGTCCGGGACGTCGCGGCTGGCAACCGCCGTCGTCGGCTTGCGCGTCACGAAGCCGCCCTGCGGCTGGTTGGCCAGCACCGCGATGAATTCGGTGCGGTAGTTGGTCTCGGCGCTCAGCGGCTCGTCCGAAATGACGATCGAGGATCGTGGCATGGCGGTCGGCGCGATGCGATCGAGCACGTCCTGCGGGATGGTGATGCGGTCGAGCGCGTTTTTGGCGTCGTCGGCGTCGTCGATGGTGACCGCGGTCCAGCGCAGGCCCGCATCACCGCGCGCCACCGCCGTGAACACATGGGTGCCGATCGGCTGCTCGGGATTGCGGATCGTCACGGGAACCTCGATGCTCGAATCGAACACCTCGCCGCCGCCGTCCGGCGCAGGCTTGTGCGTGTTGCGCCGGACGTAAAGCTTCTGCGTTTCGCGGCTGA
The DNA here is from genome assembly GCA_028290355.1 of Tardiphaga sp. GTDB lineage: Bacteria > Pseudomonadota > Alphaproteobacteria > Rhizobiales > Xanthobacteraceae > Tardiphaga. The sequence goes on from JAQGKA010000139.1 coordinate 3,305, forward strand.
TGTAGATCGAGACCGGCTCGAGCGCGAGCTTGGCCTCGGTCGATGCCTTGGCCGTGTCGGCCTTCCTGGTCGCGGCTGCCTTGGCGGCGTCCTTGGCGGCGGCGACGCTGGGCTTCGACGCGGCGGTGGCATTGGCCGCATCGAGCTGCGTTGCCAGCTCCGCGGCTTTGGCGGCGGCCTTCTCTTTCAGCTCCTCGGCCTTAGCCTTGGCCGGGTCGGTCTTGGCGGCGGCAACCGACTTGTCGGCGGAGGCGAGTTCGCGGTCGGCGCGGGTCTTGAGCGCTTGCAGCTTGCGCAGCGACGCCGCGAGCGCGGCCGTCTCGCGCTTCGCCGTCTCGGCGGCCTGCTTGGCTTCGCCGGCCGTCTTCGCAGCCTCGGCGGCCTCGCGGGCGAACGTCTCGGCCCGCGCGGGTGCGGCGGCGATGGCCTCCGCTTTCGGCCCGAACAGCGCCGGATGGGAAAATGCGATCGGTTCGGCGTCGTTCGGCGAGATGATCACCCGCATCCCGATCCGCGTCTTGTCGAACAGTTTTTCCGCAAAGCCGAACGGCATCCGCACGCAGCCGTGCGAGGCCGCATAGCCGGGCAGCGGCCCGCCATGCAGCGCGACGCCGTTCCAGGTGATGCGCTGCATGTTCGGCATCCAGGCGTCGTCATACATGGTCGAGTGGTGGTCCTTGTCTTTCTCGAGCAAGGCGAACACGCCGGCCGGCGTCTCGCGTCCCGTGGTGCCGGTCGATACCGGCGCGCGAAAAATCCAGCCGTCGGCGTCGTAGAACGTGACCTGCTGGGACTTGATCGACACGATCGCCATGATCGGCTCGCCGGCCTCGCGTGGCGCCGTCGCCTCGGTGGGGGGCGCGGGGCGTTTCGGTTTCGCCGCGGCGGGGACGGTGAGCGCCGCCAGTGCGGCCATCGCCGCGAGCGTCGCAATCGCGGAACACCCCCAACGCCGCATCGGCTCGGTGGATTGCGCCGTCGAAAATCGATGTATCATCCTATGCCCCGGTTCAAATGCGCGTCCGCGCCTGCGTCGGTCAAATGTCAGATCGAAGTTCTTCATAACTAACAGCCGTCCACCGATTCGGTTCTTGAACTATAGACAAGCGCCGGTGACGATTCTCTCATATGCAACAGCCCGCGTGGGAGGAAGTTCATAGGGTGTGCTCATGTGTCCCGGACGCGCTGCGGCACTCTTGTGCCGCTGCGCAGAGCCGGGACCGTCGTGGGCTCAGGCGTCTGGAATGGCCCCGGCTCAGCGAAGCAATACTTCGTATTGCATCGCGTCCGGGGAACGAGAGCGATCTAAACCGCCGGCTTGTCCTTCTTCTTCACCCGCTTGATCGTCCCTGAAAACGTGAACAGCGGGCGCTCGCCGGACCTCAGGATGCCGCGCAGGAAGATCAGCGAGCCGCCGATCCGGGTCATTTCGCCGTCGCAGTCGATCCGTTCGCCTTCGCGGGCGGCATCGAGGAATTCGCAGCCGAACGACACGGTGATGCCCGGGCCCTGCAATTCGCGCGAGGCGAGCGCGAACAGGCAGTAATCGGCAAAGGTCATGTAGCAGCCGCCATGGACGTTCTTCATGCCATTGAGGTGCTTTTTCTCGACCCGGAACGCGCAGCGCACTTTGCCGTCCGGCTCGACCTTGTGCCAGAACGGGCCGTTGTTGGATTCGAAGGAATCGCGGCTCCAAGTGGTCCATCCCGCGAATTCGCCCTCGGTGGCGGTCAGCATGTCCGAGCGAAATGGCAGGATCGGGGGCGTCGCGATATTCACGGTCTGAACTCCTTGGATTGGCTCCGAAAAGTGTTAAATCCGATCCATCCGCCGGGCGCAAATGCGGCTTCCGGCCGGGACCGCCGCAAATCGTGGGACAGGGCGAAATCGGGCTGAAAAAGGCCTTTTCCCGCTGTTCCGATCTCCCTATGAAGAAGCTTCATCAGCGCAAGAGCATCATGAATCAGCCCCAGATCACCCCCGAACTCGTCGCCAGCCACGGCCTCAAGCCCGACGAGTACGAGCGCATCCTCAAGCTGATCGGCCGGGTGCCGAGCTTCACCGAACTCGGCATCTTCTCGGCGATGTGGAACGAGCACTGCTCGTACAAATCCTCGCGGTTGCATCTGAGGGGCTTGCCGACCAAGGCGCCATGGGTGCTGCAGGGGCCGGGCGAGAACGCCGGGGTGATCGACATCGGCGACAACCAGGCCATCGTGTTCAAGATGGAGAGCCACAACCATCCGAGCTACATCGAGCCCTATCAGGGCGCGACCACCGGCGTCGGCGGTATTTTGCGCGACGTCTTCACCATGGGCGCGCGCCCGATCGCCTGCCTCAATGCGCTGTCCTTCGGCGCGCCGGAGCATCCCAAGACGCGGCATCTGGTGTCCGGCGTCGTCGCCGGCGTCGGCGGCTACGGCAATTCGTTCGGCGTGCCCACCGTGGGCGGCCAGATGCGCTTCCACACCCGCTACGACGGCAACAACCTGGTCAACGCCATGGCGGTGGGCCTGGCCGATGCCGACAAGATCTTTCTGGCGGCCGCTTCCGGCGTCAACATGCCGATCGTCTATCTCGGCTCCAAGACCGGCCGCGACGGCATCCATGGCGCCTCGATGGCGTCGGCGGAATTCGACGAGGATTCCGCCGAGAAGCGCCCGACCGTGCAGGTCGGCGATCCCTTCGCGGAAAAGCTGCTGCTGGAAGCCTGCCTCGAAATCATGGCCGCCGATTGCGTGATCGCGATCCAGGACATGGGCGCGGCGGGCCTGACCTGCTCGGCGGTGGAGATGGGCGCCAAGGGCGACCTCGGCGTCGAGCTCAATCTCGACACCGTGCCGACCCGCGAGCCCGGCATGAGCGCCTATGAGATGATGCTGTCTGAGAGCCAGGAGCGCATGCTCATGGTGCTGAAGCCGGAAAAGGAAAAGCAGGCCGAGGAAATCTTCAAGAAGTGGGGGCTCGATTTCGCCATCGTCGGCTACACCACGCCGACCATGCGGTTCGTCGTCAAGCATGGCGGCGAAGTGATGGTCGATCTGCCGATCAAGGAACTCGGCGACGAAGCGCCGCTGTACGATCGCCCGCATGTGCCGTCGCCTGTTCTGCCGGTGATCCACGCCCGCGAGATCGCAGCGCCATTGTCGATTGCCGACGCGCTGGAGAAACTGATCGCGACGCCGGAGCTGTGCTCGAAGCGCTGGGTCTGGGAGCAGTACGACCACGTCATTCTCGGCAACACCGTGCAGCGCCCCGGCGGCGATGCCGCGGTGGTGCGCATCGAGGACGGCC
>JAQGKA010000154.1 GCA_028290355.1 Tardiphaga sp.
AAGGCAGCAAGATGGCGATGGCCTTCAACATGCTGCGCTCCAACGACCTGATCTGGTCCTACGTGATCAGCAATTACCTCAAGGGCAAGCCGCCGTCGGCGTTCGATCTGCTGCACTGGAATTCCGATGCCACGCGGATGCCGGCTGCGAACCATTCGTTCTACCTGCGCAATTGCTATCTCGAGAACAAGCTGTCCAGCGGCAACATGATCCTCGACAACACCCGCCTCGACCTCTCCAAGGTCAAGGTGCCGATCTACAACCTCGCTACCCGCGAGGACCACATCGCGCCAGCTGAATCCGTGCTGTACGGCTCGCAATTCTTCGGCGGCCCGGTGAAATACGTACTGTCGGGCTCCGGCCACATCGCCGGCGTGGTCAATCCGCCGGCGTCGGGCAAGTACCAGTACTGGACCAACGACAACACCCACGCCACCACCCTCACCGACTGGATGAAGACCGCGCAGGAACATGCCGGCTCATGGTGGCCGAACTGGCGCGAATGGCTCTCCAGTGTCGACCCGGAGGAAATTCCGGCCCGCGCCGTCGGCACCGAGGCGCTGCCTGCGCTGGAAGATGCGCCGGGCAGCTACGTCCGGGTGCGCGCCTGATCTTCCCACAGCCCCGCATTGGCGTTGTCGCAGCAACCGTCTATGATTTGCGGGATGGTGCCCGGCATCCGCCTGCCGAAGCGCGTTCGTTTGAATGACCAACCTCGCCGCATTTCAGCGGGATTTTTGACTGAAAGGATACGCGGATGACGCGCGAATTGTTCTCGCTGACGCTGACGGTGATTCTGACGGGCCTGCTCTGGGTGCCCTACACCACTAACCGCTGCATGGTGCGCGGCCTCAGTGGCGCGATGGCCAATCCGTCGCGCAACGACAAGCCGATGGCCGAATGGGCCAACCGGCTGATGTTCGCCCATGACAATGCCGTCGAGAACCTGATCGTGTTCGCGCCGCTGGTACTGATTCTCAACGCCGCCGACGTCTCCAACAAATGGACGGTGCTCGCCTGCGCGGTGTACTTCTGGTCCCGCGTTGTGCACCTCGTCGTCTATACTCTCGGTCTGCCGATTTTCCGCACCCTCGCCTTCGTCGTCGGTTTCATCGCCCAGGCCATTCTCGCTGTCGCGATCCTGCAGATTCCGTGACGCCTGACTTCTCTTCCAATCTTCCAAGATCGAATTGCCAAGATCGACATGCAATGACCCACGCCGCCGCCGACCTCGAAGCCGTCGTCAAGGAGATCACCGACGAGATGGCGCAGCGGACCGACCGGGGCGAGGTCGCGAGCTACATTCCCGAACTGGCCGGGATCGATAACAAGCACTTCGGCCTCGTGGTGATCGACGCCGCCGGCAACGTCGCGGCATCGGGCGATGCCGATGTGCCGTTCTCGATCCAGAGCATCTCGAAGGTCTTCACGCTGACGCTGGCGCTCGGCCTGGTCGGCGACCGGCTGTGGCGGCATGTCGGCCGCGAGCCATCCGGCAATCCGTTCAATTCCATCGTCCAGCTCGAACGCGAGCGCGGCGTGCCGCGCAATCCCTTCATCAATGCCGGCGCCATCGCCGTCACCGACGTCATCCTGTCCGGGCATCAGCCGCGCGAGGCGATCGGCGAGATCCTGCGCTTCATGCGGTTTCTCGCCGACGACACCTCGATCGTGATCGACGAGGCCGTTGCGGCTTCGGAAAAGCGCACCGGCTTTCGCAACACCGCGCTGGCCAACTACATGAAGTCGTTCGGCGTGGTGGAAAACCCCGTGGATTTCACCCTCGGCGTCTACTTCCACCACTGCGCCATCGCGATGTCGTGCCGGCAGCTGGCGACGGCCGGCCGCTACCTCGCCTATTCCGGGCGCAATCCCTCCACCGGCCTGTCGGTGGTTTCGGCGGAGCGCGCGCGGCGTATCAATGCGCTGATGCTGACCTGCGGCCATTACGACGGCTCCGGCGAATTCGCCTATCGGGTCGGCCTGCCCGGCAAGAGCGGCGTCGGCGGCGGCATCATGGCGATCGCGCCGGAGAAAGCCTCGATTGCGGTATGGGCGCCGGGCCTCGACAAGGCCGGCAATTCGCATCTCGGCCGCGTCGCGCTGGAGGCTCTGACAAAGCGAATGGGCTGGTCGATCTTCGGCGTCTGACGCCAGATCAACGGCGGCAGCTCAGTTCATAAAATGAGGGTCGAAACATCATTGTTTCGACCCTCATTCGCTTTTGATATCTCACGCAGCAAGCCGCGTTCTGGCATCGATTCGCTGACTGACATCAGTGTTCGTACGTCCGCTTGGCGTCCTGAATCGCCGCTTCGTGGTACCAGCCCTCGCCGCAGTCGGTGTGCGCCACGCGCTGGCTCATCAGCTCGGCTGCGGACTTGGTGTCCTTGCGAAAGCTGCGCGCCGCGGTGCGACCGCCGATCGGGAATTGGTAGATTTTCGCGGTCTGGTGCGGATAGTTCGTCGTCATTTCTCGTCTCTCCTTTCAGTCCTGTTTTTTTCAATCTCTGCGCATCACGCGTCAGGCCCTCTTTTAACAGTTTGCGCACTTCAATTGTGCGGCCTGCTCCATTAAAGGCACAAAATGCTAACAATATGCGCACTTGGGCCTCGTGCGACTTTGGGGGGCAGCCTCAAGGCTTTAATGGCCACCCACAATGAGCGGATGAGAGGCAAAAAAGTTCCAGAAAATCGCGGGATGCCATCCGATTGAGCAGCCTCAACCGCGCGACTGATGCGCCGCTGCGCACGGCGCAGGATTGCGCAGCCGGATTTGCCGCGACTCAAGCGGAAATTGCGGCGCGATTTCAGGGCACATGGCGGCCGGCGGGCTTTTTACGACCCCACGTTTGCGGGTGCGGCAGATTGGCATATTACATGCTTGGTAGGGACCGGCCGCTGGTGGCCGTGTTTGCGTATGGCCGCCGGCAAGCTCAGGGAATTCCTCACCCCTCGCATCGTCAACTCATGAGA
>JAQGKA010000213.1 GCA_028290355.1 Tardiphaga sp.
CCGGCTTCACGCCGTCCTATTCCGCGGCGATCGAGGCTTGCGCCTCCACCGGCGCGGTGCTGGCGCCGCCCGTGCTCGGCGCCACCGCCTTCGTGATGGCGCAGTTCATGAACACCAGCTACGCCGACGTGGCGCTGGCCGCCACCATTCCGTCGGTGCTGTATTATTTCGGCCTGTTCGCGCAGGTCGACAGCTATGCCGCGCGCCACAAGCTGCAGGGCATTCCGCGCGCCGAATTGCCGCGCTTCATGGATGCGCTCAAGGAAGGCTGGTACTATCTGTTCGTCATCGTCATCCTGGTGGTGATGCTGCTGTACTTCAAGCGCGAGAGCCACGCGCCGTTCTACGCCACCGTGCTGCTGGTGATCCTGCATCAATGGTCCGGCCCGGCGCCGTGGAAGAAGGGCAACAGCGTCGTACTGGCGCTGTCGGTGCTGCTGACGGGCGTCATGATCTGGTATGACGTGCAGAACGCCTATCTCTGGGGCATGTGCGTCCTTGCCGCGCTGAACGAATTCTTCCCCGGCAAGAACTGGGGCGTGACGCGCTGGATCCATTTCCTCGAACTGAACGGCAAGACCTTCGTCGAGCTGATCGCAATCCTGGCCGGCTGCGGGCTGTTGATCGGCGCATTCTCGCTGACCGGCGTGATCTCCAGCCTCGCCAACGACCTCCTGACCATCGCCGGCGGTGACGCCTTCCTGCTGTTGATCATGTGCGCGATCACTAGCCTGATCCTCGGGCTCGGGCTGACCACCACCTCGTGCTACATCTTCCTTGCCATTCTCGTGGCGCCGGCGCTGGAGAAGCTCGGCCTCAACAAGATGGCCGTGCATATGTTCATCTTCTACTGGGGCATGCTGTCGTCGATCACACCGCCGGTGGCGATCGCTTCCTTTGCCGCCGCCGGCATCGCCGGCGCGCCGGCAATGAAGACCGGCTGGGAATCGATGTGGGTCGGCAGCATCATCTACTTCATTCCGTTCTTCTTCGTGCTGAACCCGGCGCTACTGCTGCAGGGCGACAACCCGTACCTCGAAGCAATCGGCCTGACCGGGTTGGCGTGCTTCGGCATCGTCTTCATCTGCGGCGGCATCCAGGGCTATCAAGCCTATGTCGGCGACCTCCGCAGGACAGGCGCGATGGAATGGCCGCTGCGCGTGCTGCTGATCATCGGCGGCTTCACCATCGCGACGCCCGGCGGCGGCATCAACCCGCTGTCGCAATGGCAGGTCACCAGCCTCGGCCTCGCGATCCTGGCGCCGACCGTGCTGCTCGCGCTGCTACTGACGAAGCGGAGCAGCGCGAGGCTGGCGATGACGTAGCCCCTTTCTTACCCTCCCCTTGGATGGGGAGGGTCGTATCGCAGAGCGCATCGCGCGACGCGATACGGGGTGGGGTGAATGTTCAGCCGCTACGCTCGCCGCTTTCACCCCGGCACGCATCACGCTTCGCGTGCTGCACGCCGGCCCTCCCCCTCCAGGGGAGGGTGAGGAAGAGTGCGCGGGCCATGCTACTCGCCCTGAAACACCACGGCATCGACCACGACACAGCCCTTGCCGGCGCTGTCGAGCATGACCGGGTTGAGGTCGATGCTCATCACCTTGGCGGAGGTATCGCGCATCAGCTCGCCGATCTTGACGACGGCATCGCAGAGCGCATCGACATCCATCGCCGGCTCGCCGCGAACGCCTTCGAACAACGGCGCGATGCGGAGTTTGTTCAGCGCTTCCTTCGCATCGTCCTTCGAAAATGGCGGCAGCAGCAGCGTGGTGTCCTTGAACACCTCGACATATTTTCCGCCGTCGCCGACCGCCACCACCGGGCCGAACACGGGATCGCGGTGCGCGCCGATCATGATCTCGCGGCGGCCGCCAACCATCGCCGCGATGATCACGCCGTCGAACCGCGAACCCTGCTTGCGAATGATGTCTTCCATCACGGCGTAAACCTCGCCGGCCTCCTCGCGGCTCTTGATGTTGAGCTTGACCAGACCTAGTTCGGACTTGTGCGCGATATCCGCCGAGCAGCCCTTCACCACCACCGGACCGCCGATCGCCTCGAACGCGGCGACCGCTTCGGCGCGCGAGCGGCACAGGCGGTACGGCACCACAGGAATGCCGCGCGCGGCCAGCAATGCGAGGCTGTCGGCTTCGTTGAGCATCACCGTTGCGCCTGCGGTCGACAACAACGCATCGGATTTGCCGCGCGTCGAACGTCGCTCGATGGTGCGCGCCATCAATTCGCGGTGCGCCAGGAACTGGTGCAACGCCGTGACGGCTTCGACTTCGGTGGGAAATACCGAAATGCCTTGCGACTGGAATTCAATGGCGACGCTGGGCTGCGTCGCCGCTACCACCAGCGGCTTGCCAGTCTGCGCGCCGAACGCCGCGGAATCCCGCGCGAAGGCCGAGACATCGTAACCGGGGCCGGCAACGGGCACGCCGATCACGAAGGCATCCGCGGCGGGATCTTCTGCGATCACCGGCAGGATGTCGCCGAACAGCCGGCTGTTCGACAGCAAAGCCGCGGTGAGATCGATCGGATTGGTGGTGGTGGCGAAGCTTGGCAGGATGCCCTTCAGCTTCTTGTCGGTGGCGTCGGCGAGCTTGGCCATAGGCATGCCCACGGTGGTCGCGGCATCCGCCGTCATCACGCAGACCGCACCGGAATTGCTGATCGCCACCAGCCGCCGGCCCTTCGGCTTCCAGCCCTTGAGATAGAGCTCGGTGGCTTCGACGAGGCCGCGCATGTCCGGCGCGCGCCAGATGCCGTGATGCTCGAAGAACGCATCGACGACGCGGTCTTCATTGGCGA
>JAQGKA010000223.1 GCA_028290355.1 Tardiphaga sp.
CCATCGCCTTTAACTCAAATGACAAAACGCGCGTTCGTCATTGCGAGCGCAGCGAAGCAATCCAGAGCCGCAGGCAACCGGATTGCTTCGTCGCTTCGCTCCTCGCAATGACGAACGTCTATTGGCAGAGCAACTTACTTGTCAATCCAGGCGTCGCGGAAGCCGTCGTTGACGCCGATGCCGGTAGTGATCAGGTTCTTGACCTTGCAGTTCATGATCGTCGGAAACTGCAGTTCGAGCTGCCAGGCCACCGGGACGTCCTCGACCAGGATTTTTTGAACCTTCTCGTAGATGTCCTTGCGCTTGGCGTCCGTATCCGCGACGGCGCCGTCCGCGAACAGCTTGTCCACCTCGGGGTTCGAATAGCCTTCGAGGTTATTGAACAACTGGCCCTTGACGATCGCTGACGACACGTAGTTGCGGCCAACGCCGAGGGCGGGATCGCCGTACTGGTAGAGGTAGGTGAAGGAGATGTCGTAGTCCCATTCGCTGTTCTTCTGGTTCGAGCCGGGAACGTCGGTGGCGATGGTCTCGATGTTGAAACCGACGTCGACGAGATTCTGCTTCACGGCCTCACCCCAGCGCGACCAGGTCTCGCCATAGGGCAGCGGCATGATGCGGATCTTTTCACCCTTGTAGCCAGCTTCCTTCAACAGCGCCTTGGCCTTGGCCGGATCGTAGGGATATTTCGGCACGTCGTCGGTGTAGAACTTGATTGCCGAGGACGACGGGCCGGTCGCCACCTTGCCGAGGCCGTTCCAGATCACGTCCTTGGCGAATTCGCGGTCGACCGCGAACATGATGGCCTGGCGGACCTTTTTGTTGGCGAGGATCGGATTGCGGTTGTTCAGCCACAACCAGGCCATCGGCGAGAAGAACTCCCAGCCCTCGCCGGTGACACAGGTGTTCGGCAGCTTGCTGACGCGCGGCACGTCGAAATTCTCGATCGAACCGCCGGGCAGCACGTCGACCTTGCCGGTCTCGTACGCCACCGAACGCGCCGCGGCGTCCGGGATCACCTGCCAGTAGACCTCGTCGAGATGCGGCAGGCCCTTTTCGTGATAGTTCGGATTCTTCTCCATGCGGATGAAGGAGCCCTTCTTCCATTCCTTGAACATGAACGGGCCGGTCCCGATCGGCGCGTTGTTGGCCGCATTGGTCTTGATGTCGGAGCCTTCATAGATGTGCTTCGGAATCATCGGCATCGAGCCGACTTCGAAGATCCCGAGGAACGGACCGAACGGCTGCTTCAGTGTGAACACGACGGTGAGATCGTCGGGCGCTTCGACCTTGTCGACCTGCACCAGATTGCCGCGCGCACGGGCGTGGGTCACTTTCAGCGTCTCGACGGAGAACAGCACGTCGGCCGAGGTAAACGGCTTGCCGTCATGCCAGGTGACGCCGGGCTTGAGCTTGAAGGTGTAGGTTTTGGCGTCGGGACTAACGGTCCAGCTCTCGGCGAGCCCCGGCAGCGGCTCCAGCGTCTTCGAGTAACGCAGCAGGCCCTCGTAGATGTTGCCCGACACCATCTGGGTCGGGCCGTTCTGCACCAGCGCCAGCATCAGGCCGGGGGGCTCTGGCTGGATCACGGCGTTGATGACGCCGCCCATTTTCGGCTCCTGCGCGAGCGCCAAGGCGCTGAAACTACAGGTCAGAGCAAGGCCCAACATAAACTGCTTCAGCATGTTTTTTCCCTCAGCCGCCCAACGGCGCGTTTCGCTCGGTCGTGACAGTCGCTTAGTTCTTGTAATCGGCATCGGTGCGATCGAGCATGCGCTTGAACGCATCCCACTCGCTGTCCGGCTTGCCTTCGACTTCGATCTTCTCGTAACCGCGGTCATATTGGCCAGCGGTGTGCACCGCAATGGCATGCGAAGGCTTGACGATTTCGGCGCCGGAGGCCTGCACGGCCAGCTGGGCGCGGCAGGATCGCTCCATATTATGCATCAACTTGAAGGCTTCGCCCACCGAACGGCCGCAGGTCAGCAGGCCGTGGTTGCGCAGGATCAGCACGAACTTGCTGCCGAGATCCGCCACCAGACGCTCGCGCTCGGAGAGGTCCAGCGCAATACCTTCGAAGTCGTGATAGGCGATCCGGTCTGTGAACTGCATCGACCACTGATTGAGCGGCAGCAAACCTTCCTTGAGGCACGACACGGCGACGCCGGCGACGGTATGGGTGTGCAGCACGCACTGCGCGTCATGACGCGCAGCATGCACCGCGCTGTGAATGGTAAAGCCGGCGGGATTGATGCCGAGGCCCAAGGGATCGTCGACCACCTTGCCGTCGACATCGACGGTGACGAGGTTCGACGCCGTCACTTCCTCGAAGCGCATGCCGTAGGGATTGATCAAAAACCGGTCGTGCGTACCAGGCAACCGCACCGAAATATGGGTGTAGATGCTGTCATCGAGACCGAGGCGATGGATCAGGCGATAGGCCGCCGCGAGATCGATGCGGACCTGCTGGGTTGCATCTACAGTGGGCGCGATGTTTGCATGGACATTCACAGGCGTGGTTCCCATTTTGAGGTGACGGCAGAAAACACAATCGCATGACAGGTCGCAAGATTAAACTGTCGACAATCGACGATTAAATCTTGTACAGGGGATGAAACGGGTTCCCACATGCGTCTGCTTACCCCTCCAGTTGGGCTGACCGCCCTCGCCGATACCGATCTCGTCGGGCAAGTGGCGCGCATCCTGACCCAGGCCATCATTCAAGGACAGCTGCTGCCGGGCGCGAAAGTGGTCGAGGCCGCCATCGCCCGCGAACTCGGCATCAGCCGCGCACCGGTGCGCGAGGCCGCACGGTTGCTGGAGCAGCAGGGATTGCTGATCGCCAATCCGCGCCGCGGCTTTTTCGTGCGCAAGCTCGAAGCCATCGACATCGACGAAATCTACGACCTGCGGATCTGCGTCGAGTGCCACGCCGGCGTGCTCGCCGCGCAGAACCTGACGCCGGCAACGCGCGACGCGCTGCGGCGGCAGATCGACGTGCTCAACGAAACCGCGGACCTCGACGATCCCGCCCGCCAGGTCGAGGAAGACTACAAGTTTCACCGCATGATCTGCGAGATCGCCGGCAGCAAGCGCCTGCTGCGGTTGTTCGACGACCTCGCTTCCGAATTGCGCATGGTGATCGGCCTGATCGGCCGGCTCTATGACGACCCGCGCCGCATCGCCGAAACCCATCAGGCCGTGCTCGACGCAATCGAACAGGGCCATCCCGACGTCATCGTGGCGCGGATCGATTATCACATCGGCGCCGCCTGGCGCGAAGTCGCCAAACTGGTCCGCGAAATTCCCTCATCACCCAACGGAGCTAACACGTGAAGGCTGTCTATTCAGACAAACACCGCAGCCACGATCC
>JAQGKA010000267.1 GCA_028290355.1 Tardiphaga sp.
TTCGGCGGTACAAACGCTTCGTTGATCCTGCAGCGTCTGGCCAACTAGAGATACTCCACCGTTTCGCCGCATTCCGCGCTAATTCCTACTGTGGGCGTATGCTATTGATGGGGCTCGGATTGTCCCCGTCACGATTGAACCGACAGGATTCAGGTTGTATCGATGAGTGAGAGGCCGCCCATTTCGCCAAGGAGCCCGCGCGCCGCGCTGGAGCCCGAGCAGGTTCCGCCGCCGCCGAAGCGTTCCGACCGTGCCCGCAATCCGTTCGTGGTGGCCGGCAATGCCATCATCACCATCATCATCGTGGCCATGCTCGGCGCCGGCGGCATCTATGTGTATGGCCGGCAGGCGCTTGAAGCGCCGGGACCGCTGCAGGACGAGAAGGTCGTCAACATTCCCGCCCGCGCCGGCAAGGGCGACATCGCCGAAACGCTGCTGCGCGAAGGTGTGATCGATGCCAATCGCTGGGTATTCATTGGCAGCGTGTTCGCGCTGAAGGCCAGCTCCGAACTCAAGCCCGGCGAGTATCTGTTTCCGAAGAACGCCAGCCTGCGGGCCGTCATCGGCACCCTCGTCGAAGGCAAGGTGGTGCAGCATTCCGTTACGATTCCCGAAGGCCTGACCTCCGAGCAGATCGTCGCACGGCTGACCGACAGCGACATCTTCACCGGCTCGATCCGCGAGATGCCGCGCGAGGGCACCCTGCTGCCGGAGACCTACAAATTCCCGCGCGGCACCACGCGTGATCAGGTGATCCAGCGTATGCAGCAGGAGCAGAAGCGCGCGCTCGCCGAGATCTGGGAGCGCCGCAGCCCCGACGTACCGGTCAAGACGCCGGATCAACTGGTGACACTGGCTTCCATCGTCGAGAAGGAAACCGGCAAGGCCGACGAGCGCAGCCGCGTCGCTGCAGTGTTCGTCAATCGCCTGCGCCAGAAGATGAAGCTGCAATCCGATCCGACCATCATCTACGGTCTTGTCGGCGGCAAGGGCACGCTCGGACGCCCGATCAAGCGCAGCGAAATTCAGCAACCTTCGCCCTACAACACCTACGTCGTCGAAGGCCTGCCGCCGGGGCCGATCGCCAACCCCGGCCGCGCTTCGCTGGAAGCGACCGCAAAACCTGCGCGCACCCGCGACCTGTTCTTCGTTGCCGATGGCACCGGCGGGCACAGCTTCACCGAGACCTACGACCAGCATCAGAAGAACGTCGCCAAGTTGCGGGCGCAGGAAAAGCAGATCCAGAACGACACCGTCGAGCCGCCGGAAGAGGCCGCAGCCGCACCGGCGTCGCCTGCCGATGCCAATGCCGCGACGGGTGCCACACCCGCCAAGCCGGCGCCGGCCAAGCGCCCCCGCGCTGCCGCACCACCGCCGACGGCGGCGGCGCGCCAGGGGGCTGCGCAGACCACAACAACGACGCCCCCGGTGGTGCAGCAATAAGCGTCGCCGCCCGGCGACGCACCGAATTCCCCTCAGCCTGAAAAAGCTCTAACCTGAACCCGGTTCGCTGTTCGCGAATCTCACTCGAATTTTCGGAGACGTTCCGCGATGGCGTTGTCGAGCATGACCGGCTTTGCGCGAAGCCACGGCACCAGCGGACCGTATGCCTTCGAATGGGAGCTGAAATCGGTCAACGCCAAGGGCTTTGACCTCCGCATGCGGCTGCCGCCCGGCTGGGACGAGATCGAAACCATCGCCCGCAAGCGCGCCACCGAAGTTCTGTCGCGCGGCACGGTCTATGCCAACCTGACCGTGAAGCGCGGCAACGCGCTGTCCACCGTGCGCGTCAACGAGGACGTGTTGAATTCGATCCTACGCATTGCCGCCGATCTCGCCGGCAAGATCGACGCGGTGGCACCGAGCGTCGATGGCCTGATGGCGATTAAGGGCGTCATCGAAGTCGTCGAGCACGAGGCCGACGAGGCCGAGGACAAGGCGGCCAAGGCCGCGGTTGCCGTCGCCTTTGAGGAGGCGCTGACTGCGCTGGTCGCGATGCGCAAGCGCGAGGGCACCACGCTCGGCGAGATCCTGTCGCAGCGCATGAACGAGATCGAGACACTGGCGAAAAAAGCCGAGGCCGCGCCCGGCCGCAAGCCGGAAGCGATTCGCGCCCGGCTCGCCGAGCAGATCGCGGCATTGCTGGAGTCGTCGGATCGATTCGATTCCGACCGGCTCAATCAGGAAGCCATCATGATCGCGGCGAAGGCTGATATCCGTGAAGAACTCGACCGCATCGCCTCGCACATCTCGCAGACCCGCGAGATGCTCGGCAAGGGCGGCCCGGTCGGCCGCCGGCTCGATTTCCTGGCGCAGGAATTCAACCGCGAGGTCAACACCTGCTGCTCGAAATCCAACGATCTGGAATTGACCAATACCGGGCTTGAGATGAAGAACGTGGTCGAGCAATTCCGCGAACAGGTTCAGAATCTGGAATGACGATATCGGGCAACCAGAACTTTGACGGGGTCGAGCGGCGCGGGCTGATGTTCGTGCTGTCGTCGCCGTCCGGCGCCGGCAAGACCACGCTGACGCGGATGCTGATCGACCGGATGCCGGGGCTGCAGTTGTCGGTGTCGGCGACCACGCGGCCGATGCGGCCCGGTGAGATCGACGGCGAGGACTACCTCTTCGTGGAAAAGCCCCAGTTCGAGGCGATGACCAAGCGCAACGAACTGCTGGAATGGGCGACCGTGTTCGACAACCGCTACGGCACGCCGCGCGCGCCGGTCGAAGCCGCGCTGTCGGCCGGGCGAGACGTGCTGTTCGACATCGACTGGCAGGGCACGCAGCAACTACGTGAGAAGGCGCGCGCAGATGTCGTCAGTGTTTTCATTTTGCCGCCATCGGCAGCCGATCTCGAAAAGCGCCTGCATACCCGCGCGCAGGATTCCGACGCCGTGATCCGCGGCCGCATGAGCCGCGCGAGCCATGAAATGAGTCATTGGGCGGAATACGACTACATTGTCATCAACCACAACGTCGAAGAGGCCTATAGCGAGGTGCAATCGATCCTCAAGGCCGAGCGTCTCAAACGTGAGCGCCGCACCGGTTTGACGTCCTTCGTGCGCGGGTTGCAGCAGGAACTCGAAGGCTAACGCGCCATGCAGCAACTGTTCTGGAGTGAAGTAGGTCAGCAACTGACCGATGGCACCCGTTCGTTCGATCCAATGACGCTGACGTGGCGCGATGACCGATCGGCAGAGCAGGGCGAGGACGTGACGCCGGCCGAAGCGCTGCGGCGCCTCGCGGCGCGGCAAAAACTGCGACGCGTTCCGATCGGCATCATCGGCCCCCGCGACGCCACACCTACGCAATATGCGCTGGCTGAACAGATGGGCGAGGCACTGGCGCGTCATGGCCTGCAACTGCTTTGCGGCGGCAAGAACGGCGTGATGGAAGCGGCGTGCAAGGGACATGCGCAAGCAGGCGGGCTTCCGGTCGGACTGCTGCCGGACGAGGAATGGCAGCACGCCAATCCCTATGTGGCGATTCCGATCGCCACCGGGATCGGTCCGGCACGCAATGCCATCATCGCGCGGGCCTGTCTGGTGCTGGTCGCGATCGGCGGCGGTGTCGGCACACTCTCGGAAATGGCGCTCGGGCTGCAGTTCAACCGTCTCGTGCTGGCGATGGCAGATGCGCCCGCGGTGGACGGCGTGGCCCGGGTAGCCAGCGTCGATGACGTGATCGCGCGCATCGCGACGCGGATATTCCGCGTCGCGTAATTTTTTGCGGCTGTGTCACAAAACTACTATGCGGCCTGTATACTGAGGGCGGACCTCCTGACCTCACCTGAAGGCTGTTCCGCTTGGCCGTCATCGCCATTGCTTATCTTGTTTTCCTTGTCGCGCCGATGCTGCTGCTGGGCCTCGGTTCGTTCGGCGGCAGCTGGAGCAACACGCTGCTGCCCACCGGCTTTACCTGGCGCTGGTATCAAGAACTCGCCGGCGATCCGAGTTTCCGCCGTGCCTTCGTCACCAGCCTTCAGATCGTTGCGACGACCTGCATCCTCAATCTCCTGATCGGTCTGCCGCTGGCTTACGCCATCCAGGCCGGCGCGCGCGGTGGCGTCCGTGTCGCGGCGCGCATCGTGACGCTGCTGCCGGTCGCAGCACCCGAACTGGTGCTGGCCTTCGGTTTCATCCTGGTGTTCTCGTCCGATGCACTGCCATGGCTCGGCAGCTTCTGGCTGCTGGCGGCAGGCCATCTGGTACTGACATTGCCATACACGGTCACGGCGCTGGTCGCCGACATGGAGCAACTCGGGCTCGATCAGTATGAGCACGCCGCGGCGACGCTGGGCGCATCTTTCGCGGCGCGATTGAAGGACGTGACGCTGCCGCTGCTGCGTCCGAGCCTGTTGTCGTCGATGCTGACGGTGGCGGCGTTGTCGATCGGCGAATTCCAGCTGTCGAACCTGATATCAGGCTTCCTGTCCCGCACCTATCCCATGGTGCTGCTGCAGGCGTTCTACGGCGCCACCGGCTTTGCCTGCGCCGCGACGGTGGTCCTGCTGATACTCGCCACCGTCGCCTCGCTGACCAGCGGCCTGGCGGCCCAGTTAGCCGGCTCCATCCGATCGAGGCGCGCCACGTGACACTGCAATACGACAATGTGAGCTACACTTATCCCGGTGGAACGGCCGGCGTGTTCGACATCTCGCTCGCCATCGGCCGCGGCGAATTGCTGGCGATCATTGGCGCGTCCGGCTCCGGGAAATCG
>JAQGKA010000304.1 GCA_028290355.1 Tardiphaga sp.
TCCAGGACGTACCGGTCTATCTCGATGGTGTCGGCTCGGTGAAGGCGCTGAACAACGTCACCGTGCGCGCCCAGGTCGATGGCAAGCTGATCAAGGTCAATTTCAAGGAAGGCCAGGACGTCAAGGCCGGCGACGTGCTCGGCGAGATCGACCCCGTGCTCTACAAGGCGCTGTACGATCAGGCCGTCGCCAAGAAGGCGCAGGACGAGGCGACGCTGGCCAATGCGCGCCTCGACCTGATCCGCTATCAACAGCTCGCGGCATCCAATGCCGGTTCCAAGCAGCAGGCCGACACCCAGAAGGCCACCGTGGCGCAGCAGGAAGCGCTGGTGAACGCCGACCAGGCCGCCATCGACAACGCGCAGGCGACGCTGAGCTACACCAAGATCATCGCACCGCTGTCGGGCCGCGCCGGTCTGCGCCAGGTCGATCAGGGCAACATCATCCACGCCTCGGACACCACCGGCCTTGTCGTCATCACGCAGCTGCAGCCGATCGCCGTGCTGTTCAGCCTGCCGCAGCAGCAGATCGTTCGCGCCAATGCCGCCTCGGCCAAGGGTACGCTCGCGGTCGATGTGTTCGGCAATGACGGCGTCACCGTGGTGGATACGGGCACGCTGACCGGGATCGACAACCAGGTCGACATCACCACCGGCACCGTGAAGATCAAGGCGGAATTTCCCAACGCCAGCTTCCAGCTGTGGCCCGGCCAGTTCGTCAATGTCCGGCTCAAGGTCGAGACCCTGTCGAAGGCGATGGTGGTGCCGACCTCGGCGGTGCAGCGCGGCCCCGCCGGCACGTTCAGCTACGTCATTGGCGAAGACGACATCGTGAAAGCGGTGCCGATCACCGTGACGCAGCAGAATGAAACCAGTGCGGTGATCGCCAAGGGCCTATCGCCCTCGGATCGTGTCGTCACGACGGGCTTTGCCAATCTGGCTGAAGGCACCAAGGTCACCGTCGGCAGCAACGATCAAGAGCCGACCGCCGATCTTGCGCCGCGCAAGCGCGGCGGCAAGCGAAGCGAAGGCGGCGAGGGGCGCGGCAAACGCGGCCAGGCCAACGCCGGCGAGGGCGATCAGAAAGGCCAGACCGGTCCGGCCCCTGCACCCGGGAGTGCGGCGCCCAGTGGAGCCAAGCAGCCATGACGTCGACATCGATCGCCTGAGTTGATGATCTCAACCACGAAGAGCGCGCAGCCATGAGCGTCTCGGAACCCTTCATTCGCCGGCCGGTCGCGACCTCCTTGCTCGGGATCGCGCTACTGATCGGCGGCGCGCTCGGTTACTGGGCGCCGCCGGTGTCGGCTCTGCCGCAGGTCGATTTCCCGACCGTGCAGATCTCGACGCAGTTGCCCGGCGCCAGCCCCGACGTGATCGCTTCCTTGATCACCGCGCCGCTGGAGCGCCAGCTTGGACAGATCCCGTCGCTGTCGTCGATGACCTCGACCAGCTCGTTCGGCGTCAGCCAGATATCGCTGCAATTCGATCTCAACCGCGACATCGACGGCGCGACGCAAGACGTCCAGGCCGCGATCAATGCCGCTGCCGGCGTGCTGCCGAAGAACCTGCCGTACCCGCCGGTTTACGCCAAGGTGAATCCAGCGGACGCGCCGGTCATGACGCTGGCGCTGACCTCCGACACCATCTCGCTGCGCTCGATGAGCGACATTTCCGACACGCTGCTGGCGCAACGCCTGAGCCAGATCTCCGGCGTCGGCCGCGTCGCCGTGCTCGGCGGCCTCAAGCCGGCGGTGCGGGTGCAGGCCGATCTGTCGCGGCTCGCGGCCTATGGCATCGCCATGGAGGATCTGCGCACGGCGATCGCCGGCGCCAACGTATCGGGCCCGAAGGGTTCGCTCGACGGCGCGCAGCAGGCCTACACCATCGCCGCCAACGACCAGATCGCCGCCGCCGACGCCTACCGGCCGATCATCATCGCCTACCGCAACGGTGCGCCGGTGACGATCGGCGACGTCGCGCAGATCGTCGATGGCCTGGAGAACGACCGCACCGGCGGCTGGTATCAGGGCACGCCGGCGGTGATCATCGAGATCCAGCGCCAGCCCGGCGCCAATGTCATCGAAGTCGTCCGCCAGATCCGCGAAGAGATCCCCAAGGTGCAGCGCTCGATGCCGGCGGGCGTCAAGCTCACCGTGGTCAGCGATCGCACCGTCACCATTCGCGCCTCCGTCAGCGACGTACAGTTCACGCTGGTGCTGTCCGTCGTGCTGGTGACGCTGGTGGTGCTGCTGTTCCTGCGGTCGTTGCGCGCGACGCTGATCGCTGGCGTGGCGCTGCCGCTGTCGTTGATCACCAGCTTTGGCGTGATGTATTTCGCGGGCTTCAGCCTCGACAATCTCTCGCTGATGGCGCTGACCATCGGCACCGGCTTCGTCGTCGATGATGCCATCGTCATGATCGAGAACATCGTCCGGCACATGGAAAACGGCGAAAGCCCGATGCAGGCCGCGTTGTCCGGCGCCAGCGAAATCGGGTTTACGGTGATCTCGCTGACGGTGTCGCTGATCGCGGTGTTTATCCCACTGTTGTTCATGTCTGGCCTGGTCGGGCGCATGTTCCGCGAATTCGCGCTGACGCTGACGATCGCCGTTGTCACCTCCGCCATCGTATCGCTGACACTGACGCCGATGATGTGCTCGCGGTTGCTCAGGCACGCCGGCGAAGAATATGCTGTGCCGGGCCTTGCCGCGGTGAGCCGCGGTATCGATCGCATGATGGAGTTCTATCACCGCACGCTGCTGTGGGTGCTGCAGCGCCAGCGCGCCACGCTTGTGGTGACGTTCCTGACTGTGATCGCCACACTGGTACTCTATGTCATCGCGCCGAAGGGTTTTCTGCCGCTGCAGGATACGGCCTCGATCACCGCTGTGACCGAAGCCGGTGCCGATGTCTCGTTCGCTGAAATGCAGAGCCGGCAGAGCGAGGCGGCCGCGGCGATCCAGGCCGACCCCGATGTGGTCGGCGTGGTCTCGGTGATCGGCGGCGGCTCGGTCAATCCGACCACCAATGTCGGCCGTCTGGTGATGACGCTGAAGCCGCGCGGCGAGCGCAGCGACGATATCACCAAGGTAATCGTCCGGCTGAAACAGCGCGTCGCAGCGATCCCCGGCATGACCGTATATTTTCAGCCGGTACAGGACATCCAGATCAGCACCCAGGCGAGCCGTTCGCAGTACCAGTACACGCTGACCGGCACCGACGCGGCGCAGGTCACGTTGTGGTCCGAAAAGCTGGTCGCCGAACTGCGCCGCGATCCCATGTTCCGCGACGTCTCGTCGGAAAACCAGGCCGGCGGCCTACGCGCCGCGCTGGACATCAACCGGCAGCGCGCCGGCCAGCTCGGCGTCAATCTCCAGGGCGTCAACGACACGCTGAACGACGCGTTCGCGCAGCGGCAGATTTCCACCATCTACGGCCAGGCCAACCAGTACCGCGTGGTGCTGGAAGCCTTGCCGTCGCAGCAGCGCGATCCGGACGTGCTGTCGAAACTGTATCTGCCGGGCGTGGCCGGCGCGCAGGTGCCGCTCTCCGCTGTCGCCACGCTGACCCGCACCACGGCGCCGCTGGCGATTTCGCATCAGGCGCAGTTTCCGGCGATCTCGCTAAGCTTCAACCTGGCGCCGGGGGAGGCGCTCGGCGACGCCGTCCAGGAGGTCAAGACCATCGAGACCCGGATCGGCATGCCCACCAGCATCGTCGGCCTGTTTGCCGGCGACGCCGCGGAGTTTTCCAAGTCGCTGTCGGGCCAGCCATGGCTGATCCTCGCCGCGCTGGTGACGATCTACATCGTGCTCGGCGTGCTCTATGAGAGCTACATCCACCCGATCACCATTCTATCGACGCTGCCCTCGGCCGGCGTCGGCGCAATCCTCGCATTGATGGCCTTCGGGCAGGACCTCTCGGTGATCGGCCTGATCGGCATTATCCTCTTGATGGGCATCGTCAAGAAGAACGCGATCATGATGATCGACTTCGCGCTCGAGGCTGAGCGGCATCGCGGCATGACGCCCTATGACGCCATCGTACAGGCCTGCCTGCTGCGGTTTCGACCGATCATGATGACGACACTTGCCGCATTGTTTGGCGCGCTGCCGCTGGCGGTGGAAAGCGGCACCGGCGCCGAGTTGCGGTTCCCATTGGGCATCTCGATCATCGGCGGTCTGCTGCTGAGCCAACTGCTGACGCTCTACACCACGCCGGTGATCTATCTGGCGCTGGACCGCATCAACCGCCGGTTCGAAAAAGTCACGCCGCCCGCCACCGTGCCGCCGTCGCCGTCGCCGCCGATCGCGGGAGCAGCAGGGGCTACAGGAGCCGGAGGGGCGCAGTAATGGCCTCGATCTCCGAACCGTTCATTCGCAGGCCGGTCGGCACCACGCTGCTCGGCATCGGCCTGTTTCTGGTCGGCGCCGTGGCCTATCATTTCCTGCCGGTCGCCGCGGTCCCCAACGTCGATTTTCCGATGATCCGGGTACAGGCCACACGCCCCGGTGCCGATCCCGCGATTATGGCGGCGACGGTCGCGGCGCCGCTGGAGCGGCGGCTCGGCGTCATCGCCGGCCTCGACCAGATTACCTCGACGAGTTCGTTGGGCACCACCAGCATCCAGCTGCAATTCGCCATCGGCCGCGACGTCGATCGCGCCGCACGCGACGTGCAGGCGGCGATCAACGCCTCGCTCGCCGATCTGCCGACCGACCTGCCGACGCTGCCGAGTTTCCGCAAGGCTAATCCGTCCGCGGCGCCGGTGTTCATTCTGGCGCTGACGTCGCAGACGATGTCGGCCAGCGCGATCTATGACGTCGCCGACACCGTGATCGTGCAGCGCATTTCGCAAGTGCCGGGGGTCGGCGAAGTCACCGCCAGCGGCGCCGACCAGCCGGCGGTACGCATCGCGCTCAACCCGGTCGCGCTGTCGAATGCCGGCATTGCCACCGACGACGTCCGCACCGCCATCGTCAATGCCAATCCGCTGGGGCCGGTCGGGATCTTCCAGGGATCACGGCAAAGCGAGACACTGTCGATGAACCCGCAGATGCGGACGGCAGCGCAGTTTCGCGACATCATCGTCAAGAGCTTGAACGGCAATTATGTCCGGCTATCGGATGTCGCCGACGTCCAGGACGCCACCCGCAACAGCCGGTCGATCGCCTGGTTCAACAAGCAGCCGGCGGTGCTGATCCAGATCACCAAGCAGGGCGACGCCAACGTCATCGACACCGTAGATCGCGTCAAGGCGCTGATCCCCGATCTCAAGCAGTGGATCCCGGCCGGCATCGAGATTTCGGTGCTGACCGACCGCACCGGCACCATCCGCGCCAGCGTCGAGGACATGCAGTGGACACTGCTGGCGACGGCCGTGCTGGTGATGGTGGTGGTGTTCGTGTTCCTGCGCCGCGTGACGCCGACCATTGCCGCGGGCGTCTCGGTGCCGCTGGCATTGGCAGGCACCTGTGCCGGCATGTGGCTCGCCGGCTTCTCGATCAACAATCTCTCCTTGATGGCGCTGGCGATTTCGGTCGGCTTCGTGGTCGATGATGCCATCGTCATGATCGAGAACATGTACCGCAATCTCGAAGAGGGCATGGCGCCGATGCAGGCAGCGCTCGAGGGCGCCAAACAGATCGGTTTTACGGTCTTGTCGATCAGCCTGTCGCTGGTCGCGGCCTTTACGCCGTTGATCTTCATGGACGGCCTGGTCGGGCGACTGCTGCGCGAGTTCTCGCTGACATTGACCTTCTCCATCATCGTTTCCACCGTGGTGTCGCTGACGGTGACGCCGATGATCTGCGCGCAATATATCAAGACGGCGACGTCTAGCACCGAGACCCGGTTCGACCGCGTGGTCGAAGGCACGCTGTCGCGCATCGTGGCGTTCTATGAGCGCACGCTGCACGTCGTGCTCGGCTTTCCGCTGCTGACGCTGTTGGTGTTCTTCGCCACTATCGCCCTCACGATCACGCTCTACATCAAGACGCCGAAGGGCTTTTTCCCCACCGACGACAGCGGCTTCGTGATCGGCGCGACACGCGCCTCTGCGGATGTCTCTTTCCAGTCGATGCTCGGATTGCAGCAGCGCCTGGCGGACATCGTGCTGGCCGATCCTGGCGTGGAAAGCATCGGCTCGATCCTTGGCGGCAGCGGCGGTCCCGGCGGCGGCGGCGCCAACCGCGGCACCATGTTCATCAGCCTGAAGTCGCCCGAAGAGCGCGGCGGCGCGAGCACCGAGGATGTCATCAATCGTCTGCGCCGCAATCTCGGCATGGTGCCGGGCATCCGGCTGTTCATGTTCGCCGCGCAGGACCTGCGCGCCGGCGGTCGCCAAAGCGATTCCAACTATCAGTACACGCTGACATCCACCAACCTCGATTTCCTGCAGAAATGGGCGCCGCTGGTCGGTAAGCGGATGGAGAGCGTGGAAGGGATCACCGACATCTCCAGCGATCGCGATCCCGGCGGTCTGCAGCTGACGCTGTCGATCGACCGCAACACCGCTTCGAGCCTCGGCGTCAAAGTCCAGGACATCGACAACGCGCTCAACAACGCGTTTTCGCAGCGGCAGATCTCGACCATCTACACCCAGCGCAACCAGTACAAGGTGGTGTTGGAGATCGATCAGAAATTCCAGAACGATCCGTCCGACCTCGACCGTATCTATGTGGCCGGCGCCAACGGCGCGCAGGTGCCGCTGTCGGCGGTCGTTCACCGCACGCGAACCCTGGCGGCGCTGGCGGTGTTTCACTCGCAGTCGTTCCCCTCGACCACAGTGTCATTCAACACGTTGCCCGGCGTGCAGCTCGACGCCGTCACCGCCAACATCCAGCGCGCGGTCGATGAGCTGCACATGCCGGAAGGCATCCGCGGCAGCTTTGACGGCAATGCCGGCGATTTCAACAAGACCAGCGGAAGGCAGCCATTGCTGATCCTGGGCGCGCTGGTCGCGATGTATATTGTGCTCGGCGTGCTCTATGAGAGCCTGGTGCACCCGCTGACCATCATCTCGACGCTGCCGTCGGCGGGCCTCGGCGCGCTGCTGGCGCTGCAGGTCACCAACACGCCGCTCACCGTGATTGCCTTTGTCGGCATCATCCTGCTGATCGGCATCGTCAAGAAGAACGGCATCATGATGGTGGATTTCGCGCTAGAGGCGGAGCGGCATCGCGGGCTGTCGCCGGCCGACGCCATCTTCGAGGCTTGCAGCGTGCGGTTTCGCCCGATCCTGATGACCACGATGGCGGCGATGTTCGCGGCGATTCCGCTGGTGATCGCCACCGGGCCGGGCACCGAACTGCGCCGGCCACTGGGCATCACCATCATCGGCGGATTGCTGATTTCGCAGATCCTGACCCTCTACACGACGCCGGTAATCTACCTGCTGATCGACCGGCTGCGCCGCCGTCCCCAGCCGGTGCCGCTGCCCGCGCCGGCCGAATAGGCACATTGCGGCCGTCACGGCGGTTGAAGCTCCGGTCGGCGCGTCGTATAGCGGGCGATGTCAAAAATTTCAGAACTGCAAGCCGGTGAGCCCGAGGCGATCCCGGAATGTCCGCATTGCCACAAGCCGATGCCGCTGTGCATCTGCGACAGCATTACCCCGATCGAAAGCCGGATCGGCCTCTTGATCCTGCAGCATCCGCAGGAGCAGGACCGGGCGCTCGGCACCGCCCGGGTCGCCGCGCTGCATTTCAAGAACGCCGTGGTGAAGATCGGGCTGTCCTGGCCGAGCCTCGCCAAGGCGCTGGGCCGGCCGATCGCCGATCCCTCGCGCTGGGCGGTGCTCTATCTCGGCTCCGCCAAGGTTGCCGACTTTGAGACCGACCGCGACCTGCTGGCCATCGACCGCAAGGGCGAGGCGGAGGAGAACCAGCGCGCCATCCTGAAGGATATTCAGGGCATCGTGCTGCTCGACGGCACCTGGAGCCAGGCCAAGGCGCTATGGTGGCGCAATGCGTGGATGCTGAAGTGCCAGCGCGTTATCCTCGGCCCGGCCAAGCCGTCCCTGTATGGCAAGCTGCGCCGCGAACCGCGCCAGGACGGTCTCTCCACCATCGAGGCCGCCGGCATGCTGCTGTCCAACCTGGAAAAGCGCCCGGAAATCGCGGCGACGCTGAACGACGCCTTTGAGCGAATGCTGGCGAAATACCGTGAGGCGCAAAGCGTGATGCCGGAACTGGCGCCCAAGCCCAAACCGAAGCGCGATTACCGCCGCAAGAAGCGCGCCTGATTATCGGCCGCTGGGCGGCGGCCCGACGCCGGGCACTCGCTCGGTGTTGGAGGGCTTGATAATGGACGGGAAGGGGTTGCGGAACAGGCCGCCTTTGTCCTCTTCCTCAGCCGGCGCAGGCGCAGGCGCAGGCTGAGGGGCAGTTTCAGCCCGCATGGGCGCCACCGGGACCGGCAGATTCTCGCATTTCATCCCGTAGACCAGCTTGCCGTCGGCCGTTCGCCCGATCGGCGCGCAGGGATCGGCCCGTCCGGGCGTGGGTTTGCTCTGGGCCCAGGCGGGCGAGGCCATCAACAAAACACCGATCAAGACCCAGATTTTCATCGTCACCTCGCTGCAGGAGGTCGCATGGTACGTCCGTGCCGACGGTCCTGCCAAGCGAAGACTCGCTGCAGCACATGCCCATGAGCGCGCCGGCGGGCACGCCCGAACGCTTCGGATCATCGGTCTAAGCTATTGATAGGATTGATGGAGGCCACGTCGGGAATCGAACCCGAATAAACGGTTTTGCAGACCGGCGCGTAACCACTCCGCCACATGGCCCCATGGGCGATTTGTTACAGAGGGTTGGCCATTTAGGCAATGCCCTGCGTCATCGCCATCTGGACGATC
>JAQGKA010000287.1 GCA_028290355.1 Tardiphaga sp.
GACGTTGGATCTCGTCCCTGACCATCAGTTTCCGGCGCTTGAGTTCGACGATCCGAAGGTCGTCTGTCGAAAGATGCACGAGGGCGTCGTGCAATTCAGTTTCCAAAATCTTGTGCTTGCGTTCCAGCTCAACGAGATGCGCCTGAAGTGCCATTCGAAATCTCCTGGGTAGGATTGAACCTCGGATTCGGTGGACGATGAAGTCTACATGACAGTGGACATCTGTCGATGGGTCTTGCAAATTGCATTTTCAGTTTTCCTTATCACATGAAACGAATCGTGACCGGATTACCTTGTGTCGGGCCGGAACCGGATGCTTGCGCGGTGCGCGCGCACCGGCGATAGTCCCGCGACAAATTTTCCTCGCAATCACCCGCGAATCCAGTCAGTTAGACCCATGAACGACGACGAAGATCGCGCACTCCCCGCCGAACTGGCAAAGCTGCAGCAGGAACACCGGGACCTCGACGCAGCGATCGACGCTTTGCATCATTCGCCGGCGCCGGATTTGCTGCGGCTGCAGCGGCTGAAGAAACGCAAGCTGCAACTCCGCGACCGCATCGCCTTCATCGAAGACCAGATCACACCTGATATCATTGCGTGAGACAGCACGTCGCGTCGTGGCCATTCCGTTTAGAGGGCGCTACCGCTGGCGTCCGATTTGCGAGGCGATCGACGCGAGTCCGGTGATCGCCTTTTGACCATCGTTCAAGTAGCGCCCCTTGAAGAACGCTGCATCCACCACGGCCGTGATGGCGAACATGATCGCAAAAATGACTAACCCGCGCATGCCTGTTTACCTCACCTGAAGCAGCCCGCAGTTGCGCACCGCAACGGTGGTGCAATGGATGCGACACAACCCTAAAGATCTGGTCGCCGATCGCAAAGACCCGGCGACCAAGACAGCATCAGTCAGACGCGTGGCAGCGCCTGGCTTGACAAAGAACAAAATAAGAACATTGTAACCTGACCCTCACTCGCGAGTCTCGCCCATGCCCGATGTCACCTATTACGTAGCGCTGCCGTTCCTGCAGGACGACGCCGGTTCGCCGGTCGCGGGGGCCGCGGAAGAATGCCAGAGTTCGTCGGGCGCGATCCGCCGCGCCGAGGTGCTGTCGCGGGTGCCCGGTAGCATCGGCGCGGTGGCGTTCAGCCGCACCGGTGACCCGATGATGGGCGAATTCAGCGACGCCCAGGTGATTCAGAAATTCGGCGATGTGCCGGGAGATCTCAGCGGGTTGTGATAACCGGAAGTGCGCCTGATGTAGCCGACTGGCCGGTAAAAAGCCACTCACACCCCGCCCCGTCTCTCCTTCTTCCGCGCATACATCGCGCGGTCTGCCTCTTCCAGCGCGGCGCTGCCGGGAATCTCCGGCCCGAGCAGTGCAATGCCCGCCGAGGCACCGGCGGAGACATGCTTGTCGCGAAAAACGAAGGTGAGCTGGTCGATGGCGGCTTCCAGCTGCAACGCCTTGGCGCGGGCGTCGGCCTCGCTGAGATTCCAAAGCAGCAGCACGAATTCGTCGCCGCCGAGCCGCCCGATCACATCGGAGGCGCGGACGTGGCGGCGGAGCACGCCAACCACCGCCTTCAGGACGGCGTCGCCGGCGGCGTGGCCAAAAGCGTCGTTGATCGGCTTCAGGCGGT
The DNA here is from genome assembly GCA_028290355.1 of Tardiphaga sp. Taxonomy (GTDB): domain Bacteria; phylum Pseudomonadota; class Alphaproteobacteria; order Rhizobiales; family Xanthobacteraceae; genus Tardiphaga. The sequence goes on from JAQGKA010000287.1 coordinate 1,648, forward strand.
CGACGTCGAGCACGATCAGCGCGCCTGACGCACGGTAGCGCGTGATGTAGGCTATGGCGCGGGTCAGCTCGCGGGCAAAACCCCGGCGGTTCAGGATATCGAGCAGAAAGTCGGTCTCGGCAGAAGCCCGCAATTCGTCGATTTGGGCCTGCGCCTCGGCCAGCTGCGCCTGCAGCCGCCGAATCGTCAGCGCGGCTGCGGGCGCACCGGCTTTACCCAAGGATAACAGCGGCTTGCCGCCCCGCATCGGGCGTTTCGCCAACCTCAACGCCAGCGTGGGGGGTTTCTTTTTCATGAGGTTTGCTACAAGACTTGGCGGTCTTCACCAAGACAGCATCATCCCTTCGACGCGCCTTGCCACGCAAGGCCCCGACCCTGTATTTCCAGCCTATCTTCCTGGATTCGCGAAAGAAATAACGGAATGCCCGCGCCCGTCGCCATCATCATGGGAAGCCAGTCGGACTGGGAGACCATGCGCCACGCCGCCGAGACGCTGACCGCGCTCGGTGTATCCAGCGACAAACGCGTCGTCTCCGCGCACCGTACCCCGGAGCGGCTGTACACGTTTGCGAAAGGCGCCAAGGCAGCCGGTTTCCAGATCATCATCGCCGGCGCCGGCGGCGCCGCGCACCTGCCCGGCATGGCGGCGGCGTTGACCGAGCTCCCGGTGTTCGGCGTCCCCGTGGAATCCAGGGCGCTATCCGGCGTCGATTCGCTGTATTCAATCGTGCAGATGCCCGCCGGCATTCCCGTGGGCACGCTGGCGATCGGCAAGGCCGGCGCCATCAATGCCGCGCTGCTCGCCGCAAGCGTGCTGGCGCTGCACGACAAGGCACTGGCGACCAGACTCACCGCCTGGCGCAAGGCACAGACCGATGCCGTCGCCGAGCGCCCGGAGGGATCGGCGTGACGGCTTCCGCAACTAAGAAGCTGAAGCCCGGCGACACCATCGGCATTCTCGGCGGCGGTCAGCTCGGCCGCATGCTGGCGATGGCGGCGGCGCGCCTGGGCCTGCGCTGCCAGGTATTCTCGCCGGATCCGGATTCGCCAGCCTTCGACGTGGTGCAGAATGCAACCTGCGCCGAATATGCCGATGTCGAGGCGCTCGAATTGTTCGCCAATGACTGCGACGTCATCACCTACGAATTCGAAAACGTGCCCGCGGCCACCGCGATGATCCTCGACGCGCGGCGCCCGGTGCTGCCGGCGCAGACGATCCTGACGACCACCCAGGATCGCCTGATCGAAAAGAATTTTATCACCCAGCTCGGCATCGGCACCGCCGGCTATGCCGACGTATCATCGGCCGCGGAGCTGCGTACCGCGATTGCGAAGATCGGCCTGCCCGCCGTCATCAAAACCCGCCGCTTCGGCTATGACGGCAAGGGCCAGGCGATCATCCGCGAAGGCGACAATCCCGATCAGGTCTGGAATGACCTCGCCACCAAGTCGGCGATCCTCGAAGCCTTCGTGCCGTTCGAGCGAGAGATCTCGGTGATCGCCGCGCGCGGTGCCGATGGCCACGTCGAATGTTTCGACGTCACCGAAAACGAACACTGCGATCACATCCTGAAATTTTCCTACGCGCCCGCGAACATTTCCGATCCCCTCGCCGAGCAGGCGCGCGGTATTGCGGAAAGAATCGCGAGCGCGCTGGATTATGTCGGCGTGCTCGCGGTCGAGCTGTTCGTGGTGCCAGGAAAAAACGGCGCCACGCTGCTGGTCAATGAGATCGCGCCGCGGGTGCACAATTCCGGACACTGGACGCTGGACGGCGCCTCGGTGTCGCAGTTCGAGCAGCACATCCGCGCCATCGCCGGCTGGCCGCTCGGCAAGCCCGTGCGCCATGGCCAGGTCACCATGACCAATCTGATCGGCAACGACATCCTCGACTACGAAAAGTGGATGACCGTTCCCGGCGCCACCGTGCATCTCTATGGCAAGGGCGCGCCGAAGCCGGGCCGCAAGATGGGTCACGTTACCGAAGTGGCGCCGGCCGCCCCCAAATAGCTGCCTTTATTTCGCCGCAAGACCTGAAAATCTCGTGCGGCAAAAAGGCCATGGCGAACCATGGCCTTTTGTCTGTCAGGTCGCGGTCTTGCCTTCGACGACGCCGGTTGGCTCGTCGCTGAGCCAGCGATAGATCGCCCCGCCCAGAACGCCGCCGATCAGCGGCGCGACCCAGAACAGCCACAGCTGCTGGATCGCCCAGCCACCGACGAACAACGCCGGGCCGGTGCTGCGCGCCGGGTTCACCGAGGTGTTGGTGACGGGAATGCTGACGAGGTGGATCATTACCAGCGCCAGACCGATCGCCAGCGGAGCGAAGCCTGCCGGCGCCTTGCCATGGGTGGCACCCATGATGATGAAGAGGAACATCATGGTCATCACCACTTCCATGAGGAAGCACGCCACCATGCTGTATTTTCCGGGCGAATGCGCATCGAAGCCGTTCGAGGCGAAGCCCTTGGCGACATCGAAGCCGGCGGCGCCGCTGGCAATCACATAGAGCAGTGCGGATGCCGCGATGGCGCCGACCACCTGCGCGACGATGTAGGGCAGAATCTGTCCGGCCGGAAAACGCCCGCCCGCGGCAAGGCCCAGGGTGACGGCAGGATTGAGATGGCAGCCCGAGATGTGACCGATCGCGTAGGCCATGGTCACAACGCTGAGCCCGAACGCCAGCGAGACGCCGACCAGGCCGATGCCGACCTCCGGAAAACCCGCCGCAATTACCGCACTGCCGCAGCCGGCAAATGTCAGCCAAAATGTGCCGATGGCTTCGGCGGCGTATTTTTTCGCGTTCATGGTGCTCTCCCTGCGTTCATACGCACTCTAGAAACGGTGCGTTAAGAGACATTAAAGGAGTGGAACCGGGCTCGCGGAAGACAAGATGCCGTGCATTTTCGGGCTTTTCCACTCCATAAAGCGGCGGCCGCAGGTGGACAATCCGGTTTTCATCTGGTACATCCGCGCCCTTGAGGTTGAGGGCATGGCCGTTCTGTCGGCCCTTCGCTTTACCCGAATTCCAATCCGATCAATTGAAGAGGATGCCGCGTGCAGGTTCTCGTTCGCGATAATAACGTCGATCAGGCTCTCAAGGCGCTGAAGAAGAAGATGCAGCGTGAGGGTATTT
>JAQGKA010000333.1 GCA_028290355.1 Tardiphaga sp.
ACCATGATCAGCGGCAGGATGTAGATCGGAATGCCGTGCGGCACGAACAGCTTGAAGAAGCCGAGGCCGTTCTTGTAGAGGCCGTAGAGAAACACCGTCAGGAACACCATCAGCGCCAAAGCGACGGTGATGATCAGATGGCTGGTGACGGTGAACGTATAGGGGATGATGCCGATCAGGTTCGCCGTGAGGATGAACATGAACAGCGAGAACACGAAGGGGAAGAACCTCATGCCCTCTTCGCCGATGCTGCTGCGCATCGTGTTGGACACGAATTCATAGGACAGCTCGGCGACCGACTGGAAACGGTCCGGGATCAGCCGGCGTCCAGCGCTGCCGCCGATCATCAGCACCGACACCAGCGCAACCGCGCCGAACATGTAGGCCGACGAATTGGTGAAAGCGATTTCCTGGTGGCCGATATGGCCCAGGCTGAAGATCTTGTGGATCTCAAATTGATGGATCGGATCGGCCATCCACGTCGGTCTTTCATCTCTGCCGGAATGTCCGGCGATTTAAACGCTGCGCAGTCTGCGCGCGAAATTCATGGCGTTCGTCCGACTCCGGCCGAGCGCATCACGTTGATCACGCCGGCGACAAAGCCGAGCAGCATGAAAACGATCAACCCCCAGGGCGACGTCGACAGCAAACGATCGAAGCCCCAGCCCAGAATCGTTCCGACGACAACACCCGCCACCAGTTCCGACGAGAGGCGGAGACCCACGGCCATGGCCGAAGCCCTGGACTGCGCGTTTCCGCTTCCAGTTTCGGATTGGTCAGTCTGAGATTTGCGGTCATCCCGAATTTTGGACAACCGCTGATCCAGACTTCCGAGCCTTGCGGAAAGCGCAGCTTCGTCGGGAAGCGGTTTTCCACTTCCGCTCTCGCCATCATTGTCCCGTGTGCTGTCGGCCATGCTCTCGACACCCGGAAAAACGCTGCAATCGCTGGAAATAACGCCCCGTCTCCCTTAAAAGCCGGGCGGACCATACTTAGCGCATCTTGCCAAGTCAAGATTCGCTGATCGCCTGTTAGCACGTTGATTCACTTGATTTTATTGGCAAAAATCGAATCTCGCTGTGCGCGATCGCCGCAGCGCAATAACGAGTTTCGAGGTGATCTACCTTGCACGGCGCAGGCCGCTCTGTTGAGGTGCCGCGCCTTCCCAAAACGTCCCCCGTCGGAGCGAGCATGCCGCAAGAGATCGACTATTATTTTTCGCTGACTTCGCCCTGGGCCTATATCGGCCATCAGGTCTTTCGCGATGTCGTAAGTACTTACGATCTCAAGGTGAATCACAAGCCGGTGTTGCTGGGTGAGCTGTTTTCGGAAACCGGCGGGTTGCCGCTCGGCAGGCGCCATCCGGTGCGGCAGCGTTACCGGATGGTCGAACTGCAGCGCTGGCGCGACAAGCGCGGCCTGAATTTCCACCTGCAGCCGAAGCACTGGCCGTTCAACGGCCTTCTTGCCGATGGCGTCGTTGTCGCCGCGGTCGAAGCCGGCCTCGATCCCGATGCGTTTCTGCGCAAGGCCTATCCCGGCGTCTGGGAAAATCAGCTCGATCTCGCCGATCCCGCGGTTCTCACCAGCATGGCGGATGATTCGGGGCTGCCGGGTGCACAGCTGGTGGAGCGCGCGGCGTCCGAGGCGATCGCCGCCGCCTATGAGCAAAACCGCCAGGACGCGCTGGCCGTCGGCGTGTTCGGCTCACCGGCTTACGTGCTGGGTGGCGAGGTGTTCTGGGGCCAGGACCGGATCGAATTGCTAGCCGACGCGTTGAAATCGAAGCGGGCGCCCTACACATCTCAGGTGTAGGCAATACGGAATTCAGGACAGGCGGAGCATCGCCATGAAAATTGTTGTCGCTCCTTTTGCCGCTTTATTCGCGAGCATTGCCGTGATGCCCGGTATTGGCAGCGCACATGCGCAGGCGCTGCCGGACACCGAGAACGGCCGCTATACGCTGTCGCCAATCCCCGACGGCGTGGTCCGGCTCGACACCCGTAACGGCACGGTTTCGACCTGCGCCGACAAGGGTACCGGCTGGGCCTGCTATGCCATGCCCGACGAGCGCACCGCGTTTGATGTCGAAATCGGCCGGCTGCAGAAAGACAATGAAGCCCTGAAGGCGCAACTGGCGCAGCGCGAACCGACCGTCGCCGGTAAAACCGACGAACCGCTGCCGAAACAGGATTCACTGAAGCCGAAGGTTGCCGAGGGCGAGCGCAAGATCGAGATCCCGCTGCCGAGCGATCGCGATATGGATCGCGTGATGTCCTTCGTCGAAAACGCTTGGCGCCGCCTGGTCGAGATGGCCAACCGCATGCAACGCGACGTCAGCGGGAAGATTTGAGAGCGGTGGCTCCGTTCGGATCGAGCTGCCTTGCCCATCCGCACAAGGCGGCGGGTACTGCGCGTGACTAAAAAGAAGCTTCAAGACCGACATCTCGCCGGCGTGATCCGAACAAGATTTCTTCAATTTTGCTTGATCGATTGAACGGGCCGTGCCGCTACGGCCGAACAGCCGGGTGCCGCGTCTTTCACCCTACCCCAGGAGCGAGCGCCCGGCTGTTTGTTCGGCCCGAAGCCGATGCGCTATTTGTCTTTCAGGCCGATACCGCCGCCATCGCCATGCACGCGGCCGCGGTCGGCCTGATCGGTCTTGCCGGCATCCTTGATAAGTGGCGTCCTGCTGTTCGCGCTCGCTGTCCTTGCGCGGCTCGGATCCCGGGATGTCCCTTGATGTTTTCGGTGGCATGGCGTTCTCCCTTTCACAGGGGAACGTCGATCCGCCGGTTTTGTTCATCGCTGCGAGGCCTCCATGACATCCACCAAGACATCAGCGAAGTCGATTTCGCGCACCTCGCCGTCCCATGTCAGCGCCAGCAGCGTGGTGTCTTCGGTGCTGACGGTGCAGACGTCAGGCGCCGGCTTCATCGATCTCACCGGCGAAGTCGCGAAATTCATTGGCGAGGCTGGCGCGCAGGAGGGGGCGCTGACGCTGTTCATCCGCCACACCTCGGCGTCGCTGACGATCCAGGAAAATGCCGATCCCTCAGTGCTGGTCGATCTGATGACGATCCTTGATCGCCTGGCGCCGCAGGATTTCGGCTGGACCCACGACACCGAAGGCCCCGACGACATGCCGGCCCATGTCCGCACCCTGCTGACGGCGACCTCGCTGCAAGTGCCGGTGCTATCAAGCCAGCTCGCGCTCGGCACCTGGCAGGCGATCTATCTGATCGAACACCGCCGTCACCCGCACCGCCGCGAGGTGGTGCTCCAGTTTGTCGGCGCGACTTCGTAGCGACCAAAACAAAACCGGCCGCGGATTGCTCCGCTGCCGGTTTGTTCGTCGCTCCGGCGGCCGGTGCCCGCCGGATGCCAACTCAATACTTGCTGATATCGACGTCCTTGGTTTCCGGCAGGAACAGCAGACCGGCGACCACGGTAATGGATGCGAAGATGATCGGATACCACAGGCCGGCGTAGATATCGCCGGTCGAGGCCACGATGGCGAAGGAGGTGGCGGGCAACAACCCGCCGAACCAGCCGTTGCCGATGTGGTAGGGCAGCGACATCGAGGTGTAGCGGATGCGGGTCGGGAACAATTCGACCAGCAACGCCGCGATCGGGCCGTACACCATGGTGACGAACATCACCAGGATGAACAGCAGTCCGATTACCGCCGCGACCTGCGGACGGAAGATGTCGAACGGATTCGACATCTTGATGATCTGGGCGTCGCCCGCCTTCGGATAGCCCGCCGCCTGCGCTGCCGCCAGCACCTGCGGGTTGGAAGCTGCCGCGGTGTAAGGCACGTCCTTGCCGTTGACGACGACCTTCACGCCGGAACCTGCCGGGCCATAGCTCGTCGAGTACTTGATCGACGACGATGCCAGATAGGCACGGGCAGTGTCGCAAGCGGTCGTGAACACGCGGGTGCCGACCGGGTTGAACAGATCGCCGCAGAGTGCGGGATCGGAGACCACTTCGACCTTGACGCTTTCAATGGCCTTTTCCAGCGTCGGGTTGGCGTTGGTGGTGATCATCCGGAAGATCGGGAAGAAGGTCAGCGCCGCGATCAGGCAGCCGGCCAGGATGATCGGCTTGCGGCCGATCTTGTCCGACAGCGCGCCCCAGAACACGAAGAAGCCGGTGCCGAGCAGCAGCGACCACGCGATCAGCAGGTTCGCGGTGTAGCCATCGACCTTGAGGATCGATTGCATGAAGAACAGCGCGTAGAACTGGCCGGTGTACCAGACCACGCCTTGGCCCATGGTGCCGCCGATCAAGGCGATCAGCACGATCTTGGCGTTGCTCCAGTTGCCGAAGGATTCGGTGAGCGGCGACTTCGAGCTCTTGCCCTCATCCTTCATCTTCTTGAACACGGGGGACTCGTTCAGCCGCAGCCGGATCCACACGGATACGCCGAGCAGCACCACCGAGACCAGGAACGGAATGCGCCAGCCCCAGGCGGCGAATTCGGGCTCGCCGAGAATCGTACGGGTGAACAGGATCACCAGCAGCGACAGGAACAAACCGAGCGTGGCCGTGGTCTGGATGAATGACGTGTAGTAGCCGCGCTTGCCGGGCGGCGAATGCTCCGCCACGTAGGTCGCCGCGCCGCCATACTCGCCGCCGAGCGCAAGGCCCTGCAGCAGGCGGAGCGAGATCAGGATGACCGGCGCCGCGATGCCGATGGTCGCCGCGTTGGGCAGCAGGCCGACGATGAAGGTCGACAGGCCCATGATCAGGATGGTGACGAGGAAGGTGTATTTGCGCCCGACGATGTCGCCGACGCGGCCGAACACGATGGCGCCGAACGGACGGACGATGAAGCCGGCGGCAAAGGCCAGCAGCGCGAAGATGTCGCGCGTCGCCTGGTTGAACATCGGAGCCTTGGTGACAGGATCGATGACGCCGAAGAACTGCGCGCCGATGATGCCGGCGAGCGAGCCGAACAGGTAAAAATCATACCATTCGAAAACGGTGCCGAGCGATGATGCGAGAATGACGAAGCGTTCGTCCTTCGTCATCCCCGACGCCTTTGGCGATGTTGCAGCTAGTGTGGACATGTTTGAATCGCTCCCCGAATTCGTTGCTGTAGTTCTCGCCCGCTGCGCCGAACTTTTTGCCGGATGGATGCAGGGAGCTCTGACGGACAAGGTAACATCGCCGCGAAACGCGGCCCAATACGACTTTTGGCCCTTTCAAGGCGGATGCGCGCACGCGCGCGCTGCGCCGGACTGTCGCAGAACGGATGTGTGCATGTGATTTATTGCGACGCACAATCGGGTGCGTTCACCAATTTATCGCGTGGCAGCATTGCGTGCTTGCCAGACGTCGGGCATCAGGGGACACTTGTGGCGAGAAACGCGGTTTTGCGTTGAATCACAATCTGGTCACCGGTTCGCCGCAAGCCTTTCGCATGGATTTTAATGTCGGTTATTGCCACCACACGCCTCATCATTGCCGACGATCATCCGCTGTTTCGCGGTGCGCTGCGGCAGGCGGTCGCCAGCGTGCTTCCGGCGGCGAAGATCGATGAGACCGGAACGTTCGAAGATCTCACCGCGCTGCTTGAACAGGATTCCGACATCGATCTGATCCTGCTCGATCTGTCGATGCCCGGTATCAGCGGCTTCTCCGGCCTGATTTACCTGCGCGCGCAGTATCCCGCGATCCCCGTGGTGATTGTCTCCGCCAGCGACGACGTTGGCACGATCCGGCAATCGCTGGATTTCGGCGCCTCCGGATTCATTCCGAAGCGCTTCGGCGTCGATACGTTGCGCGATGCGATCCTGAAGGTGATGGACGGCGACGTCTGGGTTCCTCCGGACGTCGATATGTCTGCCGCCGCCGATCCGGAAATGACCAAGCTGCGCGATCGCCTGGTGACGCTGACGCCGCAGCAGGTCCGCGTGCTGATGATGCTGTCGCAAGGCCTGCTCAACAAACAGATCGCCTATGAGCTCAGCGTGTCCGAAGCGACCATCAAGGCCCATGTCTCCGCGATCCTGCAGAAGCTCGGCGTCGAGAGCCGCACCCAGGCGGTGATCGCCGCGGCGAAAATCGCCGGCGGCCAGTGGCGCCAGAGCGAATCAACGCCGCAATAGCCGTCCCGACACATTCAAGCCTCATGGTGAGGAGGCGCTCTTGCGCCGTCTCGAACCATGGGGTGCTCATCCGCCGTCCTTCGAGACGCCACGCGAGCGCGTGGCTCCTCAGGAGAGGCCCGCACTATTCCGCTGCGATCATCTGCTGCGTACGCCATTGCCCGAGCAGCGCGCGCAGCGAGGCCGGCTTCACCGGTTTGTTGAGCACGGCGATCTTTTCCTGCCGGGCGGCGTCCCGCACGTGCGGACTGCGATCGGCGGTGATCAGGATCGCCGGAATGTTTTGCCCGAAGCGGTTGCGGATTTCGCGGATCGCGGCAACGCCGTTGCCGCGATCGAGATGATAATCGACCAGCAGGCCGGTGAGCCGCTTGCCCGATGCCTCGATCTCCGCGATGGCTTCGATCGCCGCTTCGGGATCGGCGACCGCGACGACGGTGGCGTCCCAGGCCATCAGCAGCGTCTTCATGCCGTCGAGGATTGCCGCGTCGTTCTCGATGCAGACGATCAGCGTGCCGGACATCGGCGATTTCGACAGCGGCGTCGAGCTGGTCACTGCGGTGGTATGGTTGATCGCCTTGGCCACCGGCACCGTCACCGAGAAGAACGAGCCGCCGCTGCGGTTGGAATCCAGCGCGATGCCGTGATTGAGCACATGGGCGAGCCGCTTGACGATCGACAGGCCGAGTCCGAGGCCGCGCGCGATCCGCGCGCCCTGTTCGAGCCGGTGAAATTCCTTGAAGATCTCGCCGCGCTTCAGGATAGGGATGCCGACGCCGGTGTCGTAGATGCCGATCTGCAGCGACTTGCCGCGTCGCCGGCAGCCGACCAGCACGCGGCCATGCGGGGTGTATTTGATCGCGTTGGAGATCAGGTTCTGCAGCAGCCGGCGCAGCAGCAGCCGATCGGATTCCACCGGCAGCGAGCATGGCACGAAAGCGAGGGCGACGCCGCGGGCGCGGGCGATCGGCGCATATTCGATTTCCAGCGAGCGCATCAGATCGCCGATCCGGAAACTCGAGATCGAGGGGTTCATGGCGCCGGCATCGAGCCGCGAGATGTCGAGCAAGGCGCCGAGGATTTCCTCGATGGCCTCCAGCGAGTCGTCGATGTTCTCGACCAGCCGCGCGTCCTCGCCGCCGCTTTGCCGTTCCACCAGGCTGGTGACGTATAGCCGCGCCGCATTGAGTGGTTGCAGGATGTCGTGGCTGGCCGCGGCGAGAAACCGCGTCTTCGAGATATTGGCGTCTTCCGCGGTGCTCTTGGCATGGGCCAGCTCGGAGTTCAGCCGCGTCAATTCCTCGGTGCGGTCACGGACGCGCTTTTCCAGCGTGGCGTTGGCGCGCTCCAGCGCCTCGGCCGCCTCGAAACTCGGCGTCACGTCCGAGAAGGTCAGCACGAGGCCGCCATCCGGCATGCGGTTGGCGCGGACCTCGATGACGATCTGACGATCCGGCAGCCGCTCCAGATGGGGCTCGCCCTCGGTGGTGTAGGCGATCAGCCGCATCTGCGTCAGCGTCTCGTTGTCACCGAAGGACGGTGCGCTCTGGGAGCCGATGAATTCGAGAATCTCGCGTAAGGGAATGCCGATCTGTACGATCTGCGGCGGCAGGCCGAGGATCTCGCCGAACTGCCGGTTCGAGCAGATCAGCTGCAGCTCGGGATTGAACACCGCGATGCCTTGCCGGACGTGGTTGAGTGCAGTCTGCAGGATTTCGCGGTTGAAATGCAGCGCTGCGTGGGAATCGTCGAGCAGCTTCAGGGCGGCCTTGGCGGAGACGGTGCGCCGGCGCAGCAGCAGCGACATCACCACACGCGACGACGCCGCCCCGATCGATGATGCGATCAAATGCTCGGCGTGCTGCAGCAATTCGAAATCCGCGGGCGCCGCCGGATCGAGATCGACGCGGTGGCTGGCGGCGAAGGTCTCGAAGGATTCGCGCGCGCGGGCGGGGCCGAGATATTGAGTCACCGTGCCCAGGATGTCCTGCACCGTCACCGTGGTGCGCCAGCGCCGGAACGCCGGCGTGACCGGCGCCAGCGTGTTCGGCACGAACACGTCGGCCTGCAGCCGCTCGATCGATGATGGCGCCCGCATCAGCGACAGCACGATGTAGGTGAGAATATTGAGCGACAGGCTCCACAGCGTGCCGTGCATCAGCGGCGGCAGGTCGGCGCCGAACAGATCCTGCGGCCGCAGCGCCTCGATGCCGAACGGGCCGTGCTGCAGCAGCATCATGCCGGCGGTGTTGCCGTCGAGGAAGCTCGGGATGAACAGCGTATAGGCCCAGACGACGAAGCCGACCACCATGCCGCCCATGGCACCGCGGGCGGTAGCGCGGCGCCAGATCAGCCCGCCGAAAAACGCCGGCGCGAATTGCGCGATTGCGGCAAAGGACAGCAGGCCGATCGCGGCGAGCTGGGTGTTGCCGAGCGCGCGAAAGTAGAAATACGCCATCGCCATGATGGCGAAGATCGCGATGCGGCGCGCCTTGAGCAGCAGGTTGCCGAAGTCGGTCTGTACCGTCGGCGAATGCGGGCTGCGCCGCAGCACCAGCGGCAGCACGATGTCGTTGGAGACCATGATGGCCAGCGCGACGCATTCGACGATCACCATCGCGGTCGCCGCCGACAGGCCGCCGATGAACACGGCCATGCTGAGGAAGGTCGAGCCGGCCTCGATGGGTAACGCCAGCACATACATGTCGCTATCGACCGCGCCGAACGGGAAGGTGACCAGCCCCGCCAATGCGATCGGGATCACGAACAGGTTGATGGCGACCAGATAGAGCGGAAATAGCCAGCGCGCGCGACTGACTTCCGCATCGCTGGAATTCTCCACGACGCTGACGTGAAACTGTCGCGGCAGCAGCATGATGGCGCAGAACGACAGCAGCACCATGGTGAAAAAATTGCCGACCGACGGCGTGTAGTTGATCGCGCGCATCGCCTCCGGCGTCTTCATCGCTCGCTCGAACAATTCGACCGGGCCGAACATCCAGAACGTCACGAAGGCGCCGACGGTGATGAAGGCTACCAGCTTGACAATGGATTCGGTGGCGATGGCGAGCATCAGGCCATGCTGATGTTCCGTCGCATTGGTCTGTCGGGTGCCGAACAGCATCGCGAACACCGCCATTGCCAGAGTCACGATCAGCGCCATGTCGCCGACAACAGGGACGCCGGCAATGGTCTTGTCGTCGCCAAGGATGGTCTCAAGCGATGACGCCACCGCTTTCAATTGCAGCGCGATGTAGGGTACCGAGCCGATGATGGCGATCACGGCGACGGTGGCGGCCACCGCCTGGCTCTTGCCGTAGCGCGCAGCGATGAAGTCGGCGATCGAGGTGATGTTCTGTGATTTCGCCAGATGGATCACCCGGCGCAGCACTGGCGTGCAGAATGCCATCAGCAGGATCGGGCCGACATAGATCGCCAGAAATTCGACGCTGGTGCGGCTGGCGAAGCCGACCGAGCCGAAGAATGTCCACGACGTGCAATAGATCGCCAGCGAAAGTGGATAGATCAGTGC
>JAQGKA010000359.1 GCA_028290355.1 Tardiphaga sp.
ACATCGCGATCGGCATTTCCGGCGCAATCCAGCATCTCGCTGGCATGAAGGATTCCAAGGTGATCGTCGCCATCAACAAGGATGAAGACGCACCGATCTTCCAGGTCGCCGATTACGGCCTGGTCGCGGACCTCTACCAGGCGGTGCCGGAATTGACAGAAGCGCTAGGCAAGCTCTGACGCCAAGATTGATTTGAAACATCGGCCGGGGATCAACGGACTCCGGCCGGTGTTTGTGCCAGAATAGGGTGCGGCCATCAGATGCGGCCGGTCACCCCCGATGAGATGACAAGATGGCGGACATGATCAGAAAAGTCGGCGTGATCGGCTCGGGCCAGATGGGCAACGGCATCGCGCATGTCGCGGCGCTGGGCGGCTTCGATGTGGTGCTGAACGATGTCTCGGCCGAGCGCCTGAAGTCGGCGATGGCCACCATCAACGGCAACCTGTCGCGGCAGGTCGCCAAGAAGATCATCACCGAGGACGCCCGCAAGGCGGCGCTCGACAGGATCGTATCGTCGGATTCGATGGACGGCCTCGCCGACTGCGACCTCGTGATCGAGACCGCGGTCGAGAAGGAAGAGGTCAAGCGCAAGATCTTCCAGGATCTCTGCACCGTCTTGAAGCCGGAGGCGATCGTCGCCTCCAACACCTCGTCGATTTCCATCACCCGGCTGGCGGCTTCTACCGACCGCCCGGAGAAATTCATCGGCATTCATTTCATGAATCCGGTGCCGCTGATGGAGCTGGTCGAACTGATCCGCGGCATCGCCACCGACGACGCCACCTTCGATGCCTCCAAGGAATTCGTCACCAAGCTCGGCAAGCAGATCGCCGTCTCCGAGGATTTCCCGGCCTTCATCGTCAACCGCATCCTGCTGCCGATGATCAACGAGGCAATCTACACGCTGTATGAAGGCGTCGGGAACGTCGAGGCGATCGACGCCGCCATGAAGCTCGGTGCGCACCACCCGATGGGCCCGCTCGAACTCGCCGATTTCATCGGCCTCGATACCTGCCTCTCCATCATGCAGGTGCTGCATGAGGGTCTCGCCGATTCCAAGTACCGGCCATGTCCGCTGCTGGTGAAATACGTCGAAGCCGGCTGGCTCGGCCGCAAGACCCAGCGCGGTTTCTACGACTACCGCGGTGAAAAGCCGGTTCCGACGCGCTGATTTCAGTTTCGGTCAGATCATGGCGCGCAGCAACGCCGTCACCGCCGGAACCAGGCTGGCAATCGCTGCGACGCCGAAGATGAGGCCGAACAGATAGGCTGCCAGAGCTGTGCCGGGATGGATCTGGAGATGGCGGATCATCGCAGTGCCCTGCATGCGCGTTGCAGTCGCTGGCCAGATTCCTCGATGATCGCCAGGGGATTGGCGAAGCTGACGCGGAAATACGGCGACACCCCGCAATCTTCACCGGAAAACACCGCCAGGTCGGCGTGCTCCAGCAGATAGGCCGCGACATCGCGGTCCCCGGCGATCGTCCGCCCGTCGGGTGTGTGCGTCCCGGTCAGGCCGGCGCAGGACACCAGCAGATAGAAGGTGCCGTCCGGCGCCGTGCTGGATAGTCCCCTGCAATCGTTCAGCAGTTCGACAAAGCGGTCGCGCTTTCCGCGCAGGATGGCGGCGCGTTCGCGCAGCAAATCCTGCGGTCCGTTCAGCGCCGCCGTTGCGGCGGCCTGGCTGATGGACGATGCGCAGGACGTGGTCTGCGACTGGATCTTGATCATCTCGCGGATCAGCGCGGCGGGTCCGGCGGCATAGCCGACACGCCATCCCATCATCGCATAGGCCTTGGCGACGCCGCTGATGGTCAGCGTCCGGTCCTTCAGCCGCGGCTCGACGGCGGCGAGGGTGGGCGCCACGGCGCCGTCGAACACGATGTGTTCATAAAGCCCGTCGGCCAGGATCCAGACATCGGGGTGCTGTATCAGCACCTCGGCGATCTCGGCCAGTTCGTCGCGCGAATAGACCGCGCCGGATGGATTGACCGGATTGTTGATAATGAGCCAGCGCGCCGTGCGGTGATCGTGGTGCGCAGATCATGCGGGTGCAGCTTGTAGCCGTTGTTCTGCGGGCAAGACACCACGACCGGCGTGCCGCCGGCCAGCCGCACCTGGTCGAGATACGGTGCCCAGTATGGAGCGGGAACGATGACCTCGTCGTCCGGCGCAAGTGTCGCCAGCAGCGCGTTGAACAGCGCCTGCGTCGAGCCGCTGCAGATGATGATCTCGTCGCGCGCATAGACGAGGTCATGCTGTCGCTGCAGCGTGGCGCGCACGGCGTCTTTCAGCTGCGGTGTGCCGTCGACATCGGTGTAGCGCGTCTCGCCGCGGCGAGCGGCGGCGTCAGCGGCCGCGATGACGTGGTCCGGCGTCGCGAAGTCGAGATTGCCGGACGACAGTTCGATGATATCGCGGCCGGCTTCCCGTAATTCGCGGGCCCGGCGGCGCAGGATCGAGGCCGGCGAGGCGCTGATGGCGTTGACGCGCGATGAAACGGAAAGCGTTGCACTCATCGCACGTACTGCGCCTCGCCCAGTCCGAACGACCAGTTCTCCGGAAGCACCTCGACCAGATTGATGAAGACATCCTCTGGCCGCAGGCCGGGGCTTTCGGTCAGCCGTTCGACGATCCGGCGATACAGCTTTTGCTTCTGCGCGACCGGCCGGGTGTTGCTGACGGTGAGCTGAATCATCACCAGATCGTCGCTGCGCCGGATGTCGAGATAGTCCGCGCCATAAACGAAGTCGTCGGCGTCATGTTCGGACACCGTCATGAAGCGGTCGCCCTCCGGGACGTCGAAGGTTTCGCGCATCGCCAGATAGAGGCTCTCGCAAATCGCCTTGCGATACGCCGCCGGCTTGCCCTTGCGCAGTGAAATTCGTGTCAGCGGCATCTGTGCCTCCTGTCTAATTCGATGCTGGAAACATAGCGGCCGCTTGATCATTGGAAAATGGCATGAAATAACATTTCAATGATGGTTGTTTTAAATGGATGGCGATGAAGACCCTCGATGTGGAAGCGGTGCAGGCCTTCGTGCTGGTGGCCGATCTCACCAGCTTTACCCGTGCGGCCGAGGCGATGGGCAGCACGCAGTCGGCGGTGAGCCTGAAGATCAAGCGGCTGGAAAGCGGGCTGGGCCGGCGGTTGCTCGAGCGCACGCCGCGGCTGGTGCGCCTGTCCGCGGAGGGCACCGCCTTTCTCGCCTCCGCCCGAAATCTCGTCGCCGCGCATCAATCGGCGATCGGCTCCTTCGCGGTCGAACGCCGCCGCCTCGTGGTTGGCATCAGCCATCACATCGTCGGGGCCGATCTGGCGCAGGTGCTGAAGCGCATGGATGCCACCGATCCCGGCCTGGTGATGGAGCTGCACATCGACACCTCGCGGACGATGCTGGAAGCGTATGACAGTGGCGTTCTCGATGCTGCGATCGTGCTCCGCCATGACTCCCGCCGCCGCGATGGCGAGATGCTGCTCGAAGAAGATTTTGGCTGGATGGCGGCGCCGGATTTCAACCACCAGCCGGGCGAAGCGTTGCGGCTGGCGACCCAGGCCGAGCCCTGCAGCGTGCGCGCGATGGCGATCGGCGCCCTCGATGCGGCCGGCATTCCGTGGACCGAAGTGTTCGTCGGCGGCGGTGTGGCGACGATCGGCGCCGCCATTTCGGCGGGTCTCGCGATCGCGGCCCTGGTGCGCCGCGTGGCGCCGGTGGGAAGTGTCGATCTGGGACCGCGGCTGGGGCTGCCGAAACTCCCCGCCGGTCAGGTCATGCTCTATTCAAGCCTGACCGACGCGCGCGCCCGCGGCGCGTTGCGCACCCTGGGTGCGGCATTTAGGGCCACCGCCGCCTGACCGGAGCGCCGGGAAATATTCGTTAACCGGTTACCGGCTATACCACGCGCGTTACGTTACGGAGTGTTACGCATATGGATATGGCCTTGGTCGCCAGCGCTCTCGCTATGAAAGCGGCGGGAACGCAGTCGCAGATCGCCACCACGATCATGAAGTCGAACGCCGATACCGAGAAATCGACGGTGTTGACGTTGCTCGGTGCCGCTCAGCAGTCGTCGCAGGCCAATCTGGCTGCCGGCGTCGGCGGCAATCTCGATATCGCCGCTTAAGGCGCTGTCGAACCTGGCTGTTCGCCGCTGGACGCAGCAGTCAGTGTCGCGCGAAAATGGCTCGGTGGTGCGCCGATGATGCGCTTGAAGGCGCGGCTGAACGCTGCTTCCGATTCATAGCCAAGCCGGCGTGCGACGACCGCGATCTTCAAGCGGTCGCGAAACAGCCACTGCTTTGCTTGCTGCATCCGCAACTGCGCCACATAGCGGGCCGGTGTCTGGCCGACCACATTGGCGAAGCGCAACGCAAATGCCGAACGAGACGCATGCATGACGTCCGCCAGCGTCTCGACGGTCCAATCCCTGGTCGGATCGCGATGGATCGCGGCGAGAACGCGCCCGATACCGGGGTCGCGCGCTGCTGCGACCCAACCTTCAGAGCCGCAGCCTTTCTCCACCCAGTTGCGGATCAGTGCCGCGGCGACAACATCGGCCAGCCGCGTCAGCATGCCACCGGCACCGACGCGATCCAGCGCAAGTTCGGCGGTCATGGCCTCGAGCAAATGCGGGATGGCTGGCTCATCGGTAGCGAGTTCGTGCATCTGCATCAGCTCAGGCATCATCAGAAGCAGGGGATGCTGGCTGTCGAGGTTAAAGGTCATGCCGGCACCGAACAGCACGGTCTCTTCGCCATCGCTGTTGCCGCCGCTGCAGGTGTCGAGGATGTCGCAGCAAACCGGCTCGAACTGGCAATTCTCGACCGGTGCGGGGAAG
>JAQGKA010000369.1 GCA_028290355.1 Tardiphaga sp.
GCGGCGCGAGGCTTCATCCGGTGCCTCCGGTCTCGCGGATGGTGAAGAGATCTTCCGGCCGGATCACCAGTTCGATGGCGAAGCGGATCCCGACCGCGAGGATCAGCAGGCCGAGCAGCAGCCGCAGATGTTCGCCGCGGATTTTCTGGCCGGCGCGGGCGCCGAACTGCGCGCCGGTGACGCCGCCGACCATCAGGATCAGCGCCAGCACCGCATCGACGAGATGGTTAGTGACGGCATGCAGCAAGGTGGCGATCACCATGGTGACCAGAGTCAGCACCATCGAGGTACCGATCACCGTCGAGGTCGGCACCCGCAGCAGATAGATCATGATCGGAATCAGGATGAAGCCGCCGCCGATTCCCATCACCGCGCCAATGAAGCCGATGATCAGGCCGACGACGATGACCGGGATCACCGAGAGATAGATTTTCGAGCGCTTGAACCGCATCTTCAGCGGCAGGCCGTGGATCCAGCCATGGCTGCCGGAGCGGCGCAGTGGAATGCTTTCGCCGCGGCGAATCCGCATCATCGCGCGCAGGCCTTCCCAGAACATCAACCCGCCGACCGCGGTCAGCAGGATGACGTAGGAGAGCGCGATCAAGAGGTCGAGCTGGCCGAGATTGCGCAGCTGCGTGAACGTCCAGACGCCCAGCGCGGTGCCGACGACGCCGCCTGACAGCAGCACCAGCGCCAGCGCGGGATCGATGGCGCGGCGCCGCCAGTAGGAGATCGCGCCGGAAAACGACGAGGCGGCGATATGGCTGGCGACCGAGGCCACCGCGACCGCCGGGGCGATGCCGACGAAGATCAGCAGCGGCGTCATCAGGAAGCCGCCGCCGATCCCGAACATGCCGGACACAAATCCGACCGCCGCGCCCATCGCGAGGATGAGAAACACATTGACCGGAATGTCGGCGATCGGGAGATACAGCTGCACGCGCGTTCGCTTCGAAATTTGGCCCTGAGTGGGGCCGAAACCGCTCACGGCATGGTTCTGGAGGCGGCGCGGAACGCGGCCGCGCCTCCTCTTAAACGAAATCGGCTGTTGAAGGGATTAAAGAATCCGATGGGGGCGGCATTTTCCGCCCCGCGCCGCCATGCACCTGTGAAGGTGGTGAATCATTCAGATTGATGCGGATACTGGGTCGCCCGCCTTCGCGGGCGATGACAGCTGCGGGTGTGTGAGCGGAAGAGCACCTACCGCGCGGTGCCCCTGGCGGAAGAGGGTTTCGCGGCCGCCCCATCAAGAGGCTGATGCCGCGACCATTGGAAGATTTCCTGTTACGACGGCAGGAGACCAGCCACGCGATAGCTATCGATTAACGCGTCATAGAGCGAGATATCCGAGCGGCTCCTCGCCATGAGCTGAGCGCCGGCGACGGCGGCGAAGATGGCGCGAGCCCGTCGCTCGCTCTCCTCGGAACTGACCGCGTCCGCAGCTGACAGAACCTTGTTCAGCCACGCCACATTCACATCGGCAAAGGTCTGGACCTCTTTCTTCACCGCATCCGGCAGGTCATCAGTTTCGGCGGCCATGAAGCTGCAGAGGCACATGCGATTATCGTTCTCGAGCGCTTTGCGAAACGTATCGGGATATTGGCGCAGGGCGCGGACCGGATCCGAGGATTCGGCCAGCAATGCCTCCAGAGCTGCCGTCGAGTCCTCCCAATAACGCCTCGCGACCGCTGCGCCGAGATCGGCCTTGCTCGGGAAGTGATGGTAGATGCTCGCGGCCTTGATCCCCACTTCGGCCGCGAGATCGCGGAAATTCAAGCCGCTGTAGCCATGTGCCTGTGCGGTCCGTCTGGCGGCCGCCAGGATCGCTTCCTTGGAGTTCGAACTCATTTCCCAGCCTCATAGCCCTATCTTGCTGCCTACCAAGTGACAGATAGGCATTGACAGCGAAAATTCAAAGCTCTACGTAACGCCTACCAACTGACAGGTAGGGGAATAGATCATGAGCAGCGACATCAGCAATTTCGAGGCAACCAGCCAGCCTGCGATGACAATTCACGATTGGCCCACCGGCCCTTATCCGGCTCGCGTCCGTATCGCTTTGGCCGAGAAGAACCTGCAATCGCGGGTCCAGTTCGAGTCGGTCAATCTCTGGAAAGGCGAGCACAAGAAGGCCGAGTTCCTCGCCAAGAACTACTCAGGCACGCTGCCGGTGCTCGAACTCGACGACGGGACCTTCATTGCCGAGTGCACGGCCATTACCGAATACCTTGATGCGCTCGATGGCGCGCCCACACTCACCGGCAGGACACCGCGCGAAAAGGGCTTGATCCACATGATGAGCAAGCGCGCCGAGTTGGAGCTGCTCGACGCCATCAGTGTTTATTTCCACCACGCCACACCGGGGCTTGGACCCGACGTCGAGATCTATCAGAACGCCGAGTGGGGGTTCCGTCAGCGCGACAAAGCCCTGAAGGGTATGCACTACTTCGATGCGATTTTAAAAAGACAGCCGTTCGTCGCCGGTGAGGCGTTCTCGATGGCCGACATCACGGTGATAGGCGGTTTGATCTTTGCGGGGCTCGTGGAACTGCCGGTGCCTGCGGAGTGCGAGGCTCTTCACGCCTGGTACGCAAGGATGCAGGAGCGCCCCAGCGTCAAGAACCGGGTGACGATGTCAGAACCGGCCGAGGCGTCCGTTTGAACAACACTCGACTGTCGTCACCCGGCTTGACCGGGTGACCCAGTATGCGGCGGCGGTGCGGTTCTGTCTTTGACAGTGCCGAATACTGGGTCGCCCGCTTTCGCGGGCGATGACAGTTGTGATGTGGGTGACAGTTGTGGGGATGTAAGCGGGAGTAATCGTCGAGGCGAATGTCCTGCGAAACCTCTATCGCGCCGCGCGCTTGGCCGAAGTCGGCTTCGCCGCGGCCTGCGCCGGGCCGTCCCAGCCGCCGGCCGGGCTCGCTACATTGATGGCGTCGTCGGGCTGGCCTTCGGGGACGAAGGTCTGGATCGCCAGCTTGGCGGCGGCCAGCGATTGCGGATCGAGGCGCTTGGCGATGTCGTCGCGCTTGCGGCCGGCGTCGGCGTCGCCCTGGGCGGCGGCGAGGCTGAACCACCTGAAGGATTCGGCGAGGTTCTGTTCGACACCGATGCCGCGGGCATAGAGGATGCCGAGGTTGAACTGGCTGTCGGCGACGCCGCGGTCGGCCGCCTTGCGGAACCAGAGCGACGCGCTCTTGTAGTTGGCGCCCTTGCCGCCGCCGTCGGCATCCAGCACCGCGAGATTGTGCATCGCCTTGGCGTTGCCGCGTTCGGCGGCCTGCATGTAATAGCGCTGCGCGGTGTCGAGATCCTTCTTCACGCTCAGGCCCTTTTCGTAGAGCGTGCCTAACCTGAACATCGCCGGCACCACCCCGGCCTGCGCCGCACGGTCATACCATTTGGCGGCTTCGTCGTAATTCGAGGGCACGCCCTTGCCTTCGGCATAACGCACGCCGACCTCAAAAGCGGCCGAGGCATCGCCCTTCAGCGCGGCATTGCGCAGCGCCGCGCCGCCGATGGCGTCGGGCAGCCGTTCCGCGGCCGGAATCGGCACCAGAGCCAGTTTGCGGTTGCTGGACGGCAGCACCGGGGCGGCGGCGCTGGCCTGCGGCGCCGCGATGCTGCCGGTGACGTCGGTGGGAGCCGACGCTGGGGTTGCTGGCGCCTGGGGCATCGTCATGGCGGGCGCCGCGGTTTCCGCGACAAACGGCACCGGTGCCGCCAGCGACTGCCGGCCGATCGGGGTCGGTGAGGTCATCGACGGCATGGCGGGGGCAGGCGCTGCGGGCCGGGCTGGAGCTTCCGCCGGCTCGGGCGCTACCAGTGGCATAGTATCGTGGGCATTGTCCGCCATCGGCGCCGGCGAACTGCTGTCGAGCAGCGTCATCGCCATCTTGAAAGAGCCGAGCACGATCACGACGACGCTGGCGCCGACCAGCAGCGAGCGGATCTTTGAACTGATGGTCGAGGCGCCCTTGTCGGCGGCGGTGCCCTTCGGTGCGGACCTGGCAGCTTGCCTGGATTTGTCGCTGCCGGGTGCGGACGCCGCGGCAGCCTGCGCGGCGCGGCGCGCAGCAGCGATGAAACTCGACGCGGTGGCCTGTTCGCGGGCGCCATCGGAAAGTTCGCTGATGGCATCTTCGGACGCGGCGATGCGCTCGGACGGCGACGCAACGCGGACTTGCGGCCGAGTGCCCGGCTCCAGCGGATGATCCGGCGGCAATTCGAGGTCGATCGTCGGCCGCGGCGCGGCGCGCTCCGCAGCCGGCGAGGGCCGTGCGCCGGGCTGTGGGTCGAGAATGTCGCTGATCGCCTTTGGCATGACGAAGGCTGGCGCCGGCTCATGCGAGATCGCGGTAGCGGCGAACTCACGCGGGGCGGCATCGAAATGCACCTGCGGCTGAGGCTGGCGGGTCTGTGCCGGTACCGGCACGGGCACTGGAGCCGGCATGGGAACCGTCTTGGCCTGCACCGGATTTTGCATCTGCGGACGCGGCGGCGCGACCGTCGGAGCCGACATCGCGGCGCGCGGCGCTGGCGCGTGCGGGATCGGCGCCGGAGCCGGAGTGGGCTGTGCAGCGGGCGCGGCGCGCACCGCGCGCAGATCGCCTTCGATCATGGCGAGGCGGTCGACGACGTGGCCAAGGGTGTTGTGAACGACTTCGAGGGAGTCTTGGGTGTGGCGATCGGTTTCCGACTGGCTGAAGCGCATGTCGGAGAGTTCGCGCTTGATGGTGTCGACAAGCGCGGGATCCATCGAGGGGGCGCTGCTGCGGCTGTCGGCAAGCGCGGCAAAGGTCGATTGCTGCCGTTCGAGATGGCGCAAGATATCCTGCAGCCCGTCCTCAACGCGGCCGAGATTGTTGGCGCGCGGATCGGTCGTGCTCTCGATCCGCTCCAGCAGATAGGACACGCGCTGTTCGAGATGCGCAAAGGCCGCCGAACTGTCATTGCCGACCGGGAGATGGTCGAGCCGATTGGACAGCGCCTGCAAGGCGATTTCGAGATGATCGGAGCTGGCCGCCGCGGGCCGCTCGCGATTTTCCAGCGCCGTGGTCAGCGTCGCGATGCGCTGTTCCAGGGCAGCAAAGGAAACGCTGTTGTCGGATCGCGCCAGCTGGTCGACCTTGGACGACAGCGTCTGGACGTCGTCGCTGAGCCGGCCCAGCGCTTCGTTGGAGGCGACGTTGGAAACGATGGCGCGCAAGGCTGCGATGGCGCCTTCGAGCTGCTGCAGGGTGCCGGGATCGTCGCTGGAGCGCACGATCAGGTCGATCTTGCCACCGAGATTGCGGATCGCATCGTCGAAGCCGGCAAGCTGTTCGGCCGGCGTCAGCGTCAGCAAGGTCTCGCGGATTTCGCCCAGCGCGCGCTCGACGCCGGCCAGGGCCTGGCCATCGATGCCGCTCTGCCGGCTGTCGTCGATGCGGCGGCTCAGCGAGCGGATTTTGTTCTCGATCGATTCGATGGCGCGGCGCGGCATCGCTTCAGTGATGACGCTGCGGATTTCGGCCAGTTCAGACCGGAAGGTGGCGATCGACTGCTCGATGCCGGTGTCCGGGCGCTGCAGCGCCTCGATCCTGCTGGTGATCTGGAACAGCTGCCGTTCTAGGCCGGACATGTCCAGTACTGGCGGGGGCGTATAAGTAGGTGGGGGCGCGAAGGCGGGCGCGATCGGCGGCGCCTGGCGCGGCGGCATCATCCGCGGCGTGCCGTCGAGTTCGTCCTGGCGGGCAGCGATCTCGGAGATCGCGAAATCCAGCGAGAACGGATCGATCGGAGGCGACGTGCTGTAGACCTGTGCCGCGGCACGCTCGACCATGTCGGGGCTGCGCTGAGGGTGCGGGATCGGCGCGGGGCGCGCCGCGGGTTCGCTGATTTGCGACAGCCGGGCGTCGAGGCGGGAAATCGCCTCGTTCAATTGGCGGGCGACGCCGGGCTCGCTGCGGGCGGCGGGGCGTGAAAACTGGTCGATCTGCCGGGTGATGGCGTCGAGGCGCTGATGGATCTCGGCAACATCGGCGGCGTCGCGCTGCGGCAGTGCCGCCGGACGCGGGGCCCGCGGGGGCTGTTCGGTGCGGGGCCGGGCGTTCGGCGAGGTGAAATTCGTCGAGGATTCGCTGATGGTCGAGTTCATCCAGTCGCCCAGCGACATGCCGGCGCGGCGCGCGGCGGCTTCGGCCCGCTCGCGAACCGATGGCTCGATCCCCTCAACACTCCACGATACGCGCGAATTCATGCTTTCGTCCGGTTCCGAGCCTGGCGCAATTGCACCCGAGGCGTTCCCGCGCGTCCCATCGATGAAGACAATCGAAAACGGCGCAGGTCGTCTGCCTCTCGTTTCGACTTTTTCGTGTTACGGTAAATAACGAGTTAAGGACCTGGCCGGGCTTCGTTAAAAGTTTGCCGGCGCGGCGTATGCGCGGGACCTCTTGGGGGCAGCGCTAATCTCGGACATCGGACGGTCAGAATGACGACGGGCTAGCTGTTATCTTCGTGCTGGCTGACCTGGATCGGAACCACGTTGGTCCGGCTGGACACCGCCGACAGGGCTTCGAGCGCCTCTTCGCACCACTCCGCCACCATGCTCTCATGACGAAGTCCCATGCGAAGCAACAGCAGTTTGCCGGTGTCGGCCGGCGCGGCGTTGCCTTGCGGGAAGCGCTTGTTCAGGATGCGTTCGTAGCGGGAGGCGCGGTCGCGGTGATGTTCCATGCGCGCCATCAGGTCATCGCGCAGGGGCTCGATGTCGACGCTGTCGAGTGCGTAGAGCCGGACCAGAAGGTCGTCCTTCATCGAGGCCGGGCTGCTCGGCCGGGCTGCCCAGTGCCGCAGGGCGGCTCTGCCCTCAGGCGTCAGGGTGTAGACCAGCTTGTTGGGCTTGCCGGACTGCACCACCTCGCGGCCCTGGACGTGGCCGCGGTCGCGCAGCCGCGACAGTTCGCGATAGATTTGCTGATGGTCGGCCTTCCAGAAGAAGCCGATCGATGCATCGAATGTCTTGGCGAGCTCGTAGCCCGTCATCGGACATTCGGTCAGGCATGCGAGGATTGCGTCACCAAGCGCCATTCGCCCACCCTCGATCCCTGTTTCCGTTCGGCTTGACTTTATGCATAATGGTGCATATGCGTCAATGCGCATATAACCGTGGGAATTTCTCCTTCCCGCTCCGGTGCGGGCGTTGTGCCCAGAGGAGACGTCAGATGACCATGAGCGGCCTGGACAAATGG
This sequence comes from Tardiphaga sp., assembly GCA_028290355.1. Classification (GTDB taxonomy): domain Bacteria; phylum Pseudomonadota; class Alphaproteobacteria; order Rhizobiales; family Xanthobacteraceae; genus Tardiphaga. The sequence continues at coordinate 7,236 of JAQGKA010000369.1, forward strand.
TACGCCTACATGAAGTCGCACGACGCGGCGGCACTCTGGGATCTGCTTGACCCCGATGCCGTCTTCGAAAGCCCCGTCGTGCATACTCCGCAGCGCGGGCGCGACATCACCTTCAAATATCTGTCGAGCGCTGAACAGGTGCTGGGCGGTCCGGGCTTCGCCTATCGCGGTGAGTGGCGCAGCAAGAACGGCGCGGTGCTCGAATTCGAAAACGAGATCGAAGGCATCACGATCAACGGCGTCGACATCATCACCTTCGGCGACGATGGCAGGATCACCCACTTCAAGGTGATGGTGCGCCCGCTCAAGGCGATCAATCTGCTGCACCGGCTGATGGGCGAGCAATTGATGCGGCAGGGACGTGAAGCCGGCGTCGCAAAGTCGCAATCGCAGTCTTGATACGAGTTACCGCGGACCTCCGGAAGCGGTAAGGTCCATTTCTGGAAACGCAAAGATCGCTGTGCTGCATGAACTCCCCAAGAGGGGTGGCCAGCCAGCCGGGAGAACGCCATGCCGAGCTACAAGGCCCCCCTGGAAGACGTCGGCTTCCTGCTCAACGACGTGTTTCAGTTCGATCGCTACAACAATCTGCCCGGCTTCAGCGATGCCTCCGCCGACGTTCGCGACGCGATCCTGGAAGAGGCTGCCAAGCTCAGCGAGCAGGTGCTGCAGCCGTTGAACCGGGTCGGCGATCTCGAAGGCTGCGTCCGCCACGACGATGGCAGCGTCACCACGCCGAAAGGTTTCAAGGAAGCGTTCAAGCAGGTCAGCGAAGGCGGTTGGCTTGGCCTGTCGTCGCCGGCCGAATATGGCGGCCAGGGCCTGCCGGTGGCGCTGTCGCAGACAGTCTCCGAATTTCAGTGTTCCGCCAACATGGCGTTCGCGATGTATGGCGGCCTGACCATGGGCGCCACCGCGGCGCTGATCGTGCATGGCCGGCCGGAGCAGAAGGCCATCTTCCTGCCGAAGATGGTGTCCGGCGAATGGACCGGCACCATGAATCTCACCGAGCCGCAATGCGGCACCGATCTCGGGTTGTTGCGCACCAAGGCGGTGAAGCAGCCCGATGGCAGCTACAAGATTTCAGGCACAAAGATCTTCATCTCCGCCGGCGAGCATGATCTGGCCGACAACATCATCCATCTGGTGCTGGCCCGCATCGAGGGTGCGCCGGCCGGCATCAAGGGCGTGTCGCTGTTCGTGGTGCCGAAGGTGCTGGTCAATGCCGACGGTTCGCTCGGCGCGCGTAACGGCGTGTCTTGCGGCTCGATCGAGCACAAGATGGGCATTCACGGCAACTCCACCTGTGTGATGAATTACGATAGCGCCACCGGCTGGCTGATCGGCGAAGAGAACAAGGGCATGCAGGGCATGTTCGTGATGATGAACGAGGCCCGGCTCGGCGTCGCCGTGCAGGGTCTCGCGCAGTCGGAGGTCGCCTATCAGAACGCGGTCGCCTACGCGAAAGACCGCCTGCAGGGCCGCTCATTGTCCGGTCCGAAATCGCCGGACAAGCCGGCCGACCCGATCATCGTGCATCCCGACGTGCGCCGCACGCTGCTCACCATCCGCGCCTTCAATGAAGCCGCCCGCGCCATGGTGGTGTGGACCGCGCTGAAGAGCGACGTCGCGCATCGCTCCGACGACGCCAAGGAACGACAGGCCGCCGACGACCACATGGGTCTGATGACGCCGGTACTGAAGGGCGTGCTGACCGATGGCGGCTTCGCCAATGCGGTGTCGGCGCAGCAGATGTTCGGCGGCCACGGTTACATCGCCGAATGGGGCATGGAGCAGTTCGTGCGGGATGCCCGCATCGCTATGATCTATGAAGGCGCCAACGGCATTCAGGCGCTGGATCTGGTCGGCCGCAAGCTGCCGCGCGATGGCGGCCGCGCCGCGATGGCGTTCTTCGCCGAGGTCGGCTCCTTCGCCAAGGAGCATGGCTCCGACGAGGCGATGAAGCCCTATGTCGCGCCGCTCAGCGCCGCGCTTGGCCATTTGCAGCAGGCGACCATGTGGCTGATGAACAATGCGATGATGAAGCCCGACAATGCCGGCGCCGGCGCCACCGATTACATGCAGCTGTTCGGTTTGACGGCTTTCGCTTACATGTGGGCGAAGATGGCCAAGGTGGCGCAGGACAAGATTGCCGCCTCGGGCGCGACACCCTATCTGACCACCAAGCTGGTTACCGGCCGCTTCTTCATGGAACGGATGCTGCCGGAAACGTCGGTCCATCTCGCGCGCATCCAGACCGGAAGCGCGACTATGATGGAATTGCCGGCCGAAGCGTTCTGAATTCCACGTCGCGGCGGCCCCGCCGCGACTTAAAAATCATCGATCGAGGGAGACCCCATGCCCGACGCATATATCTACGATCACGTCCGCACCCCGCGCGGCCGCGGCAAGGCCGATGGCGCGCTGCATGAAGTGACGGCGCTGGCGCTGGCCACCGCGCCGCTGAAGGCGCTGAAGGAGCGCAACAACATCCAGCCCGGCACCATCGACGATGTCATTCTCGGCTGCGTCGATCCGGTCGGCGAGGCCGGCGGCGACATCGCCCGCATGGCGGCGCTGTCGGCGGGCTATGGCAATGACGTGCCGGGCATCCAGATCAACCGCTTCTGCGCCTCCGGCCTCGACGCCGTAAATTTCGCCGCGGCGCAGGTGATGTCGGGCCAGCACGCCATGACCATCGGCGGCGGCGCGGAATCCATGAGCCGCGTCGGTATCGGCGCCTCCGGTGGTGCCTGGCCGGTGGACCCATCCATCGCCGTGCCGGCCTATTTCATGCCGCAGGGCGTCTCCGCCGATCTGATCGCGACCAAATACGGTTTCTCCCGCGACGACGTCGACGCCTATGCGGTGCAGAGCCAGCAGCGCGCGGCGAAGGCGTGGGACGAAGGCCGTTTCAAGAATTCGGTGGTGCCGGTCAAGGACATCAACGGCCTCACGATTCTGGCCAAGGACGAGCACATGCGGCCGACCACGACGATGCAGTCGCTCGGCCAGTTGCAGCCGTCCTTCGTGACCATGGGCCAGATGGGGGGCTTCGATGCGGTGGCGATCCAGTCGCACCCGGAAATCGAGCGCATCAATTACGTCCACCATGCCGGCAACTCGTCGGGGATCGTCGACGGCGCCGGTGCCGTGCTGCTCGGCAACGCCGAAGCCGGCAAGAAGGCTGGCCTGAAGCCGCGCGCGAAAATCCGCGCCTTCGCCAATATCGGCTCCGAGCCGGCGATGATGCTGACCGGCCCGGTTGATGTGACCAAGAAAGTGCTGGAACGCTCCGGCATGAAGCTGTCGGATATCGATCTGTTCGAACTCAACGAGGCCTTCGCCTCCGTCGTGCTGCGCTTCATCCAGGCGTTCGATATCGACAACGACAAGATCAACGTCTGCGGCGGCGCCATTGCGCTCGGTCATCCGCTCGGTGCCACCGGCGCGATGATTTTGGGCACTGTGCTCGACGAGCTCGAGCGCACCAACAAGTCGACCGCCCTCGTCACGCTGTGCATCGGCGGCGGCATGGGCACCGCCACCATCATCGAACGGGTTTGAATGTAGGGTGGGCAAAGCGAAGCGTGCCCACCACGGAATACACGAACGTTGATGGTGGGCACGGCGCAAGAGCGCCTTTGCCCACCCTACGATTTTCCGCCTCAATCTCCGCTGCGCTGAAACAGCTGCACTTCACTGGGAGCAATATATGACCTTCAAGAATTTCAAGGTTGAGATCGACGCCGACGGCATCGCTGTCGTGACGTGGGACATTCCGGGCCGTTCGATGAACGTGCTGGACGCCACTACCGTCGAAGAGCTTGACGTCATCGTTACGCAGACCACCGCAGATGCCGCGGTGAAGGGCGTCGTCATTACTTCGGGCAAGGAGGCGTTCTCCGCCGGTGCCGACCTGTCGATGCTCGAAGGCATGAACAAGACCTTCGCCGAAGCCAGGAAGGCCAAGGGCGAGGAAGCTGCGCAGCAGTTGCTGTTCGATGAAAGCCGCAAGCTGTCCCTGACGCTGCGCAAGATCGAGACCTCAGGCAAGCCGTGGGTCGCCGCGATCAACGGCCTCGCGCTCGGCGGCGCCTTCGAAGTGACGCTGGCGTGCCACTATCGCATCGCATCGGACAATCCAAAAACAAGATTGGGTCTTCCCGAGATCAAGGTCGGCCTGTTCCCGGGTGGTGGCGGCACGCAACGTTTGCCGCGCATGCTGCAGCCGCAGGACGCGTTGCAGATGCTGCTCAAGGGCGACCAGATCAATCTCGCCAAGGCCAAGGCGATGAAGATCGTCGACGCCGTGGTGCCGGCTGCCGATCTGATCGCGGCCGCAAAGCACTGGATCAAGGACGGCGGCAAGGCGGCGGCGCCCTGGGACGACAAGGGCTTCAAGCTGCCCGGCGGACCGGTCTATTCCAAGGCCGGGATGATGATCTTCCCCGCCGGCAACGCGATTTATCGCCGCGAGACGTATGACAATTACCCTGCCGCGCGCGCGATCATGCAGTGCGTCTATGAAGGGCTGCAATTGCCGATGGACGCGGCGCTGCGGGTGGAGTCGCGCTATTTTGCCCACATCCTGCAGACCAAGGAAGCCGCGGCGATGATCCGCAGCCTATTCCTGTCGATGCAGGAGTTGTACAAGGGTGCGCGGCGGCCTCCGAGCGTGCCGCCGACCAAGGTCAAGAAGCTCGCCATCATCGGCGCCGGCTTCATGGGC
>JAQGKA010000380.1 GCA_028290355.1 Tardiphaga sp.
GGCAGGTCGAAGCCGGGCGGGGCGTTCGGCACCGAGTTGAGGCTGGCGACGCCCTTGAGGTCGTATTCCCTTGAAGGCACCGAGGCGGTGCCGGTCAGCGTCAGGCGCGCCGCCGGGCCGTCAATGCGGATGTCCTGCGCAGTAGCGACGCCGTCGTTGAATTTCACCGCCATGTTGAGGGTCGAGAACGGCGTACTGCCGCTGCGGAAATTGCCGGCGCCGGACAAAGGCCGCCGCTCCAGCCGCTTCAGCAGCTGTTCGACATTGAAGCCGCTGATGGCGCCGTCATGGCCGGTCAGGGTCGCGGTGCCGTCGAGCGATTGCGCGAGGCCGAACGGCGACGACCCCGAGGCTTCCAGGGCCATCGTCAGGTTGCCGCGGCCGGACAGCTTGTTGACGCCGAACAGGTCGCTGGCACAGGCCTGCAGATCGACGTCGGTGAATTGGAATTGCGCCTTCACATCGGCGACCGCGTCGGAATGCGCGACGCCGAACGAGCCGCGGACGATGCCGCCATACATCTGCGCTTCGCCGACGGACAGTGCCAGCGTGCCGCCGCGCAGATTGGCGCCGAGCGCGGTGCGACCGAGCACCGAGGAGCCGACGGTGACCTTGGCGGCCGACAGCCGCATGTCGAGGTCGGTGGTGGACAGCGCGTTGAGATCGAACAGCTGCCGGTTCCAGTCGCGCGCGCCGGAGGCCAGCAGCCGCACCGTCGAGACATAGGGCGTGAAGTCGAGCGCGCCGGCGGCGAGCGTCGCCTGCAGGGTCTGGCGGCCGTTATTGCTGTAGGTCATGACGCCCTCGGCGACATTGCCGTCGAGCTCGACATTGACGTTGGTCAGCGCGATCGAGGGTCCGATCAGGCTGGCGCGGGCCTTCAGGGCGAAGCGGCCGAAGCCGCCGGTGCCGGGCGGGCCCTGGCCGGCCCAGCGCAGCGCGTTGCGCAACGACAGGCTGTCGGCGGTGAGCGTGCCTTCCATCATCAGGCTGGCGCGGTTGGCTACGGTGCCGTCGAAAGCGAGCTTGATCGGCGCGCTGACCATCCGCGCCTTCAGCCCGGAGCGGTCGCCGGACAGGGCCGCGATGAAATCGCTGACGCTGAGGCTGCCGTCGATGCGTTCGCCGCGCCAGTCGAACTGGCCGGTGGCGGCAAAGGAACGCGAGATCGATGGCCAGGCCAGTGACAGGTCGATGTCGCCAAGCTGCTCGGAATTATGCGGGTCCTGATAGCTCAGCACGCCATCCTGGATGCGGATTTCGGAGAACGACAGCGGGTGGTCGGCGCCTGGCTTCATGGTCCTGGCGATCGACTCGATGAACGGTGTCCAGTTGCTGTCGCCGGAGGCGTCGCGGACAACGCGGATGCGCGGCCGCAGCATCATCATGTCGGCGATTTCGAAGCGCTGCAGCAGCAGCGGCAGCAGCCGCAGGTTCGCGGTAAGGACGTCCACCGACAGGGCTGGATCGATCGACCCGCCACCCTTCAGCCCGACGTCGTGAAACGACACATAGCTGCCGGGGAATACCGAGACGTCGACCTGGCCGTTGACCACGAGGTCGAGCCCGGTCACGGCGCGGATCTGCGCCTCCACCGCATGACGCAGCGCGTCGCGGTTGAGCAGCCAGGACATGGCGAACAGCCCGATCAGCGCGACGCCCAGGAGCGCCGCAATCGGCATCCCCAGGCGTTTCATTCCTTGGGCTATCGTCAATGATCTATCCGGGTTGGTTGACGGTCAAAACAGGAGAGGGCGTCTTCGCGCGCGGCCCGCGTCCAAGGCCCTCAACTTGATCGGTTTTCTTGACGCTTTCAAGGCCATAGCGGGGGCTATGGGGTCGCAGCGGAACCGGTGTGCACGGCTTTTTCCTTCTCCCACGGGGGGAGGGGGAGGAAAGGAGGGAAAAGCCCCCAGATTGACGCGCCGCAAAGATTCCGCCTAATAATCCACCGCATCGCCGGGCTTGCTGGCCTTTCAGCGTATTTCCTCATCAGGTCGATTCCCCATGAACAAGGTCTATCCCGACGCCAAATCGGCACTCGACGGCATTCTCAAGGACGGCATGATGGTCATGTCCGGTGGTTTCGGCCTGTGCGGCATCGCCGAGGCGCTATCCGACGCGCTGCGCGACTCCGGGGTGAAGAACCTCACGGTGGTTTCCAATAACGCCGGCGTCGACGGTATCGGTCTCTCCCGGCTGCTCGAGACCCGCCAGATCAAGAAGATGATCTCGTCCTATGTCGGCGAGAACAAGCTGTTCGCCCAGCAGTATCTCGCCGGAGAACTGGAACTCGAATTCACACCGCAGGGCACGCTGGCCGAGCGCATCCGCGCCGGCGGTGCGGGCATCCCGGCCTTCTACACCAAGACCGGCGTCGGCACCCTGATCGCCGAGGGCAAGGAAGTGAAGGAATTCGACGGCGAGAAATATCTGATGGAGCGCGGGTTGTTCGCCGATCTGGCCATCGTCCACGCCTGGAAGGGCGATACCGCCGGCAATCTCGTCTACCGCAAGACCGCGCGCAACTTCAATCCGATGATGGCGACAGCCGCCAAGATCACCGTGGCCGAAGTCGAGCATCTGGTGCCGGCCGGCGAGATCGATCCCGACCACATCCATACGCCCGGCATTTTCGTGAACCGCATCATTGAAGTCGGTACCGCCAAGAAACGCATCGAATTCCGCAACACCCGCCCGCGCCCCACGGCGTAACGTACTCTTAGCAGGATAGCCCCATGGCCTGGACCCGTGAACAGATGGCAGCTCGTGCCGCGAAAGAGTTGCGCGACGGCTACTACGTCAACCTTGGCATCGGTATTCCGACGCTGGTCTCGAACTACATTCCCGACGGTATCGACGTGAACCTGCAGAGCGAGAACGGCATGCTCGGCATGGGCCCGTTCCCCTATGAGGGCGAGGAAGATGCCGACCTGATCAACGCCGGCAAGCAGACCGTCAGTGAACTGCCCAGCACCAGCTATTTCTCGTCAGCCGAATCGTTCGGCATGGTGCGCGGCGGCCATATCGACCTGTCGATCCTCGGTGCCATGCAGGTGGCGCAGAACGGTGACCTCGCCAACTGGATGATCCCCGGCAAGATGGTCAAGGGCATGGGCGGTGCCATGGACCTCGTCGCCGGCGTCAAGCGCGTCGTCGTGGTGATGGAGCATTCCGCCAAGGACGGCGCCAAACTCCTGAAGAGCTGCAACCTGCCGCTTACGGGCGAGAAGGTGGTCGACATGGTGGTCACCGATCTGGCGGTGTTTACCATCGACAAGCATGGCAAGGACGGCATGGCGCTGATCGAGCTCGCCGACGGCGTCACGCTCGACGAGGTGAAGGCCAAGACCGAGGCCGAATTCCGGGTTGCGCTGAAAAACGCCTGAGCCGAACAAAAGTATCGTAGGGTGGGCAAAGGCATACTTGCGCCGTGCCCACCATTTCAACAATTGATGTTGCGGCAGGCCGGTGGGCACGCTTCGTTTTGCCCACCCTGCAGATTCCAGATCCGCAGGCTATGACGGCAGCCCGACGCTGTGCAGGGCATCGACGACAAGATCGCGATAGCTTTGCGGCAGCGGCGGCATGCCCTGCTGCACCTCCGAGATCGTCAGCTCCGGATACTGCTTCCGCAACGCGATGAGGCTGCGGTTGGCTTCGGACTTGGCGCCGCCAAGCAAATAAGCAGGGCACAACGTCCGGTGGACCCAGGTCGACGACGGATGTTCGATCAGCGCGCGTTCCTGCCAGCGGGCTGCCTCGAGATAGTTGCCAGCCTTGAAATGCGCGCAGCCGATCCCGACCAGGCTGTTGAATGCGAGGCTATCGTTCGGCGCGAGGTCGAGCGCAATCCTGAACCGCTCGATGGCTGATTCAGAGTCTCCCTTGTAGACGTCGAGCCATCCGCTGCGGCTCCAGGCCCAGGCCGAGCCGCCGTCGGTCGAGAGCGCCTTGCGGATCACCATGTCCGCATTGTCGAGGTCGTCCAGTAGGGTGAGGGCATTGCCGAGGATGGCGAGCACCGTCGCGTCTCCGCCGAGCGCTCGTGCCCTCTGCGCCAGATCGATGCTTCGCGCGCGTTCGGCAAGCGGGTCGGTGGTGAAATGATAGACGACGCGCTGGATATGCGCCCAGGCCGCGAGCGCGGTCGCCAGCGCATGGTCGGGATCGCTATCCATGGCGCGCTCCAGCAATTCGAGCGCGTGCGCGTTCCCTTCCGCGTCGAGCGAGAGAACCCCGGGCATCGCTCTCAGCGCCAGATCGTGCGAGCTCAGATCGACGTCCGGCTTGCGCAGGGCGCGATCGATTTCCGCGAGACGCAGGCACGGCTGCAGCGCCGCGACGATTCGTGTGGCGAGGTGTTCGTCGGGAGCAGCGTCATCTCCGAATGTGCCGTCGGAGCGATGCGCCGACAGATGACGGCCGGTTTCGGCATCGATCAGCCGGAAGGTCAGGTGCATTTGCTTGTCCGATCCGCGGACGACACCCGTCAAATGGTAGCGCGCCGACCCCGGCTGATGGCTGACGGAGATGCCGGCTCGCGTGAGCGCCGTCGCAAGCTCATCCGCGATGCTGCGTGCGATGTCGCCATGCTCCGGGCTCGCGTCGATCGGCCCCAGCGCGATCGTCGGCCGGTCGCGGCCCGAGACAAGAAACGAAGGCATTGACGTCAGCGCACCGCTGAAGACCGCCTGTCGTTTCAAAGTCTGCGACGGTGTTTCGCCATAGCGGCGGCGGTACTCGACGGAAAATCGCCCGCAATGCGGAAAGCCGCTGCGCAGCGCGACGTCCGTCACCTTCGCGCTAGACAGGCCCTGCAGCAGTTCGCGGCGTGCGCTGTCGAACCTGAT
>JAQGKA010000324.1 GCA_028290355.1 Tardiphaga sp.
GGCATCGCGCGCTTCCGCGAGACCTCGCGCGGCCACATCATGGGGCTGAACAGCGGCATGATGAAGATGATCTTCTCGACCAAGACCCGCCGGCTGCTCGGTGTGCATATTCTCGGCGAAGGCGCCACCGAACTGATCCACATCGGCCAGGCAGTGCTGAATTTGAAAGGCACGATCGACTACTTCATCCAGAACACGTTCAACTATCCGACGCTGGCGGAGGCCTACAAGATCGCCGGACTGGATGCGTGGAATCGGATGACGCGTTAACGCCTCAACCCGTCGTCCCGGCAAGCTCGCTTGCGAGCGCAAGCCGAGACCTATACGGCGCGGAGTCCCGTTTAACCGCACCGTTGAGGCGCGCTACTCCAACTATTCCAACTATAAAGCCCAGGGGTTATGGGTCCCGGATCGGCGTTCGCTGCGCTCACTTGTCCGGGACGACATCATTGGGGAGGCTCAGGTCGACTTCGACGCGGAAGCGAGCGCGGCGACCGATCGCCGATCAGCCCCATGGCCCACGCGACTGGCCGTTCCACGGGCCACGCGACGTCACGGCGCTTGCTGAGCGCACAGGCGCCTGCGCGCCCATCTGTCCCGCCAGCTGCTGCAGCGCCGCGATGCGGTTCTGCGTCGAGGGATGCGTCGTGAACAGATTGTCCATGCCGCGACCGGACAGCGGGTTGATGATGAACATATGCGCGGTGGCCGGCGCACGCTCCGCGTCCTCGTTCGGAATCTGGTGCGCGGCATTGTCGATCTTGGCCAGCGCCGAGGCGAGCCACATCGGCTGGCCGCAGATCCGCGCGCCGAGATCGTCGGCGGCATATTCGCGGGTCCGGCTGATCGCCATCTGCACCAGCATGGCGCCGAGCGGCGCGAGGATCATCAAAGCCAGCGAGCCGACGATACCCGGACCGTTGTTGTTACGGTTGCCACCAAAGAACATGCCGAACTGCGCGACCATGGAGATCGCACCGGCAATGGTGGCGGTGATCGTCATCAGCAACGTGTCGTGGTTCTTCACATGGGCCAGCTCATGGGCGATCACGCCGGCAAGCTCCTCGCGGCTCAGCGACTGTACCAGCCCCGTCGTCACGGCGACCGCGGCGTTTTCCGGATTACGGCCGGTGGCAAAGGCGTTGGGCTGCGGGTTGTCCATCAGATAGACGCGCGGCATCGGCAGGCCGGCGCGATTGGCGAGATCGCCGACCAGACGATACAGATCCGGCGCATTGCGGGCATCGACCGGCTGCGCGCCGTACATCGACAGCACCATGCGGTCGGAATTCCAGTACGCGAACAGGTTCGTGCCGGCGGCGACCAGCAGCGCGATGGTGGCGCCGGACGCGCCGCCGATCAGATAGCCGACGCCCATGAACAGGGCGGTCATGCCAGCCAGCAACATTGCGGTCTTGAAATAGCTCATCGTCCTCTCCTGCCCACGCGACAGCGCTGCGGTGCACCCGTCAGGTGGTGATGGCACCGCCCGCCGCGCAAGACGCCGTTCTGCGGCAGCGCGTCGCGGCCATGTCCGGGAACACATTGAAACGGAATCCGGGCTGGCTTACCAATGCGACAAGCAAAAAATAACAATGAGGAAATGCCGCATGGCACGCGTCAAGTTTGGAGCCTTTCTCGCCCCGCATCATCCGATCGGCGAGCACCCGATGCTGCAGTTCCGCCGGGATCTCGACCTCGTCGAGCAACTGGACGCACTTGGCTATGACGAGTTCTGGTGCGGCGAGCACCACTCCTCGGGCTGGGAAACCATCGCCTCCCCGGAAATGTTCCTCGCCGCCGCCGGCGAGCGTACCAAGCGGATCAAGCTCGGCACCGGCGTGGTGTCGCTGCCCTACCATCATCCTTTCAACGTCGCGCAGCGCATGGTGCAGCTCGATCACATGACCGGCGGCCGCGCCATCTTCGGTTCCGGCCCGGGCGCGCTGGCCTCCGACGCCCATACGCTCGGCATCGACCCGATGACCCAGCGCGACCGCCAGGACGAGGCGATCGGCATCATCCGCCGCCTGTTCAACGGCGAGCGCGTCACCGCGAAAAGCGACTGGTTCACCATGAACGACGCGGCCTTGCAGATCCTGCCGCTGCAGGAAGAGATGCCGTTCGTAGTGGCGTCGCAGATCTCGCCGTCGGGCATGACGCTGGCCGGCAAATACGGCATCGGCATCATCTCGCTGGGTTCGATGTCGACCCAGGGCCTGATGGCGCTGCCGACACAATGGGGCTTTGCGGAAGACGCCGCGAAGAAGCACGGCACCACCGTCGATCGCGCCAACTGGCGCGTGCTGCTGAGCTGGCACATCGCCGAAACCCGCGAGCAGGCGCAACGCGAGGCCGGCGCCGGACTGATGCGCTGGCACAACGAGTACAATGTCGGCACGCTGCAGCGGCCGGGCCTCACGGCCTTCACGTCACCGGAAGACGCCGTGGAAAAGACCGCAGGCGGCGAGAACGCGGCTTCGACGATCGGCACCCCCGACGATCTGATCAAGACCATCAAGAGCCTGATGCAGGTCAGCGGCGGTGTCGGCACCATCGTCGGCTTCGTGCACGACTGGGCCAACCCGGAAAACACCCGGCGCAGCTGGGACATGGTGGCCCGCTACGTGGTGCCGGAGATCAACGGCTATCTCGCCGGCCTGCGCAAGTCGCAAAAATATCTGGTCGAGAACCGCGAAGTATTCGAACGCGCGGGACAGGCCGTCATGGCGAAGATCATGGAGAACGACAAGGCCGCTGCGGCTCTGCCGCTCACCGGCCCCGGCCGCGTCGCCATCCCGCTGGTCAATGCGCCGGAGCTGCAACAGAAGAAGGCATGAGTGCGCCCGCGCTCACGCGCGAAGCCGGCGAGTCGAACAGTGGAGGAAAGTCATGAGCCATGATCTCGATCCCCTCATTCTCGATTTACTGGAATGGATCGACCGCGAACCACGATCCTACGCCGAGGTGATCGAGGCATGGCGAACGTCATGCCCGCGGCTGACCGTGTGGGAGGACTGCGTCGATCCCGGCTTTGCGATGCGCCAGCACGCAGCGGGGAGCGACGTGTCGATCCAGTTGACGGTCGCGGGCCGCGATTTTCTGCGCGCGCACAGGCGGATCGTCGGCACCAGCAATCCGCCCGCGGTTACAGCAAAAGGGGTGGCAGCAAGTTAAGGCAACGCCCCTCGATACGTCGTCCCGGCAAGCGAGCTTGCGAGCGCAAGCCCAAGGGTTTTGGACCAAGTGCTATGCACTTGTCTAAAACCCGGAGGACCCATACTCGCCGCAGCCTCACCCATTCCTTGCCTCGAACCCCTGACGTAAAGCCGCATAGCCCTGCTGTTGCTGGCTCCAGTTGCGGCCACCGGTGACGCCGCCATCGACAACGAGATCGTTGCCGTTGACGAAGGAGGATTCATCGCTGGCGAGAAACACCGCGGCATATGCGATGTCGTCGGGCAGGCCGGCACGCGGGATCGGCTGCGCGGTCTTGAATATTTCGCGCATCGCCGCCGGGGTCTGCTCCGCGGCTTCGACCGACATCCCCAGCGCCTTGCCAAAAATGCCGGTAGCAATCGCGCCCGGCGAGATGCTGTTGACGCGGACGCCGGATTCGCCGAGCTCCATCGCCACGCATTTGGTGAGATGAATGACGGCAGCCTTGGCCGCGCCGTAGACCACCGAGGAGGAATAGCCGGCAACGCGTCCGGCGATGCTGCCATTGTTGATGATACTGCCGGAGCCCTGCCGCTTCATGTGCGGGGCTGCGTGCTTCATGCCGAGCATGACGCTGCGTACCAGTGTCGCCATCGCCGCATCGAAACGACCGACCTCGAGGCCCTCGATGCCGCCGGTCTGCGCCGGGCCGCCGGCATTGTTGAACAGGCAATCGATGCCGCCGAATTTTTCCACCGCATGATCGATCAGCGCGCGCATCTGCGCTTCGTCGGTGACATCGGTCTGGCGAAAGCTGCAGTGGGCGCCGAGCTTTGATGCAAGCGCTTCGCCTTCCGGCGCGCGACGGCCGGCGATGACGATCTTCGCGCCTTCCTGAACAAATATTTCTGCCGTGCGGAGCCCGATACCGCTGGTCGCGCCGGTGATCACAGCCACCTTGCCGTTCAAACGTCCCATCTCGTTTCCCCTCTTGTTTTTCGCGAGCGGTATTTGAAGTCGCCAAAGTGCTCGCATGCAAGGCGTATTTGAAGATCCTCGCTTCAATACGAACGGGCGAGGCCGCGCGTTCTGGTCCGAAGTGGCGGCGATATTGCAGCGCAACCTGCGTCACCATACCCCGCAATCACGATTAAGGAAGTTCTAATTCGCACATGCGTAAAGTCGAGCAATTGTACCGCCGCGGCGCATAGCTTGCGGTATCGCCTCGGGGAATTTCACTGTGAAGCTGCTCAATAATTTGTCGATTTCCGTGAAGCTGGGAATTCTGGTCGGCGTGACGCTACTCGGCCTTTGCGCCGCCGGCTTTCAGGCGACCCGGCTGGTCAGCCAGGAAATGCGCTCAGCGCGAATGGATCAGGTTCACGCGATCGTCGACTTGACGCGCAACATGGCGCTCGGCCTGCAAAAGCAGGTTGAAGCCGGCGAGATGACGAAGGAAGCGGCGATCCAGGAATTCACCAGGCGTGCTCGCACCATGACCTATGACAACGGCAGCGGCTATGTGTTTGCCTACGACATGAACGGCATTGCCCTCGTGGCTCCCGATCCGAAGCAACTCGGTACCAACCGGCTCGATACACCGACCAACGGCCGCGCCTTGACGCGTGAGTTGCGTGACGGCGTCGCCGCCAAAGGCGATGTAACGCTGTACTATGAATACATGAAGCCGGGCACGACCGAGCCGATCCGCAAGTTCTCCTATGCGGTCGCCATTCCCGGCTGGAATCTGTTCGCCGGTACCGGCGCCTACCTCGACGATCTCGACGCCAAGCTGACACCGATCATCACCTCGCTGGCAGTGGCGATCCTCGGCATTGCGGTCGTGGCTGGATTCATTGCGTGGTTCATCGCCCGCAGCATCACACGGCCGCTCGGCCTGCTTGGCAGCCGCATGAAGGATCTCGCCACCGGCCAGCTCGAAGCCGACATTCCCGGTGCCGGTCGCCGCGACGAAATCGGCGCGATGGCATCGACGGTGCAGGTGTTCAAGGACAATGCGATCCGGATGCAGGGGCTGGAGCAGGAAGAAGAAGCGATGCAGCAGCGCGTCGCCAGCGAACGGGCATCGGCGATGAACAGCCTCGCCGACGGCTTCGAGCGCAGCGTCAATGGCGTCGTCAAGTCGGTGGCCACTTCGGCAGCCGGCATGCAGGCGACGGCGACGTCGATGACCAGCACCGCCGGCGAGACCAGCGATCGGGTCGCCATCGTCAGCAAGGCGTCGGACAAGGCGCTGGCCAATGTGCAGACCGTTGCCGCCGCCGCGGAAGAGCTGTCGGCCTCGGTCGAGGAAATTTCGCGCCAGGTCGCACAATCCACCGAGATCGCCCGTCAGGCCGTCAGCGAAGCCGACCGCACCAACTCTACCGTGCAACTATTGTCTGGCGCCGCCGAGAAGATCGGCGTCGTGGTCCAGCTGATCCACAATATCGCCACCCAGACCAACCTGCTGGCGCTGAACGCCACCATTGAGGCGGCGCGCGCCGGCGAGGCCGGCCGCGGCTTTGCCGTAGTGGCCTCCGAAGTGAAGGCGCTAGCGACACAAACCGCGAAAGCCACCGAGGAAATCTCGGCACAGGTGTCGAGCATGCAATCCACCACCGGCGACGCCGTGCTGGCGATCGGCAGTATCAGCACCACCATCGAAAAAATGAACGAAATCTCGATGGCGATCTCCTCGGCAGTCGAGGAACAGGGCGCAGCTACCCGCGAGATCGCGCGCAACATCCAGGCCGCGGCCACCGGCTCCAGCGAAATCGCCAGCAACATTGGCAGCGTCAATGCTGCGGCGTCTGCGACCGGGCAAGCCGCCGGCGAGGTGCTGACCGGCGCCCGCGAACTCGACGGCCAGGCAAACATGCTGCAATCGGCGGTGGCCGAGTTCCTGACCAAGGTGCGGGCGGCGTAACAGTCCCTCGGGAATGAGATAAGGCGCGCGGCGGATCGGCGATCAATTCGCCCGCGACGCCAGTTTCGTCAGCGCGGCGTCCACGACCGGACGCTGATCGCCCGCCATCAGCGGCTGATCGAAATACTGCCGGATACCGCCGTGATCGATCACGAACAGCGGCCTGTAATTTTGCAGGTTGATATCCTCGACCATCGCCATGCGGCGGTTGTCGAGCATCAACCAGCGCCCGTCGAGGCGCGCCGCCGCGACGGCGTGGTCCTCGTGACGCAGCGTGTCGCGCAGGATCACGATGCGCAGATCTTTGGAAGCCACGCCGGCCAAACGCAGCGCCACGAATTTGGCGATCGCATAGTCCTCACAGTCGCCGGCGCCGGTGGCGAGCAACGCAAGCGGCGTGCGCCAGACATCGATGGCGCCATACAGTGCGAGATCGCTGCCCGGGCGCACCGCGAGATTCAGCGCACGGTTGATCTCGCCGAGCCGGGCACGGCCGTCGCGGGCCTTGCCGGTCTCGACGATGTCGAGAAATTGCAGCGCAGCGGGGGAGGCACAGCGGGCGCGGTCCTCGTTACAAAGCGCGATGGCAAGGGCTTCGCCGTCGAACTCGCGTTCGACGCCCCGCCACTTCTCGCTCAGTTCGCCATCCGCCACGGCCGCTGTCAAAAGCCCGAACGGCTCGGCGAAAGGCCCGGCGGCCTCGATGGTTTCTGATGGTTGCAGCGCCGCGGCCATCGGATGAGCCGACGGACCGAACACCACCAACACGCAAGCCAGCCCCATAGCGCGCAACGCCTGCGCACGGTCGAAAATCCACATCTGACGCCCCCTGTCCGGGCATCGACGGGGCAAGACAGCCGCGCGTGACCGGATCATTTGACGCGATGATGAGCGGGGAGATTTTCGGCCTGCTTAAAAGCCGGGGGCGCGGGCAGCTAAAGTGTCAAACACGCTGAAAACTTGCTGGCGGATTTATTGAGAATTTTATCGAAATCCAATCACGGCACGGCGCCAGCCTACCGACTGCTTTGTTTGCCTCCCGTGCGAGCGATCCCAAATGCCGTGAGCGCCGGTCCTGTGGCATGGTTAACCGAAATTAACCCGTAAAATGAGCGCGATAGCTGCCCCCTTTCGATCCACGCGATAAGTTGCGCGCACGTCCACTTTCGCATTGCACCCCGCGGTGGTATGCATGGCTGATATTATCCAATTATTAACCATGCGCGGCACCCATTGAACTACGCCGGGGAATTTAAATTTTCGCATTTTGGCGGCGACGCGCCGTTGGGCGCCGCCGTTGGCGTTGAGGCGAAGAACGACGCACTTTCCCACGCCGACGGGCATACCGTCATCGTGCCGGACGCGCATCTGCTGTTTTCCGGCGACTACAAGCGCGCCGGCGTCGATCTGGTGCTGTCGAAGGACGGCCACGATTATGTCGTCTCCGACTACTTCAAGGGCCATTCGCGGGCGACATTGTCGTCGCCCAACGGCGCGAATCTGTCCGGCGATCTCGTCAATGCGCTGACCGGCGAGGTGCAGCTGGCGCAGCTCGGCGGCGGTGCCACCGCAGCCGCGACGGTGATTGGACGCGTCACCAAACTGACCGGCAACGCAACCGCCATCCGCAACGGCGTCTCGATCCAGCTCAACATGGGCGACAACGTCCAGAAGGGCGACGTGGTCCAGGCCGGCGCCGACTCCTCGCTCGGCCTCACCTTCATCGACGGCACCGTGTTCGGCCTCTCGGCCAATGCGCGCATGGTGCTGAACGAGATGGTCTACGATCCCAACGGATCGTCGAACTCCTCGCTGCTCAGCCTCGTGCAGGGCACCATCACCTTCGTCGCCGGCGAAACCGCCAAGCACGGCGACATGAAGGTCGATACGCCGGTGGCGACCATGGGCATCCGCGGCACCGCGGTGCTGGTCGAGATCGGCTTTGAAGTGCCCGGACAGGGCGGCGCGCCGCCGGTGAAATTCCAGGTGCTGGTCGAGCCCGGCGGCAGGGCCGGCTCCTATGTTCTGTACAGCAAGACGGGCTCGATCCTTGGCACCGTCAACCAGGCTGGTCAGGTCACCAGCGTTTTGGGCAACGGCGACACCTCCACGGGACATGCGCCGCCGCTGACAGACGTTGCAAAGGACATCATCAACAAAGTATTTGAGCAGTATTTTCCGGGGTACGTCCCCAATGCCAATCCGCAGTCCGGCGGCCCAATCGGCGGATCGACGCCGCAGAATCCTAATACTGGCACTAGCCCGGACCCTCTGAAATTCTACCAGCCGCCGGATCCGCCACCAGGCGTACCGACGCCGGTTCCTATCAAGTATCAGGACGATTCGGGCACGCATACCATCGACGTCACCCTTACGCGCTTCAACAGCGCACCGACGATTGTCGTCACGCCCGTCGTCGTCACCCTCCCTGTCAACAAGACCAGCTTCGACATCGCGGACCAGCCCATAATCACCGATCCCGATGCGGGCGACGTCATCATTCCCTACGTGCCCGGCAGCGCGCACCTCATCTCTGCGACCGGACCAGCGAACGGACCAAGCAGCGCCGCCCTCGCTCAGCTCATCACCATCGATCCGCCGACCGGCCACGTCACCTATGATCCCGCTGCGTTCAAGTTTCTTCCGACAGGGACCGCCGCGGTCTACACCATCGGATTTGACGTCCAGTCCGGGCCTGACACCGCCCACGAAACCCTGACCTTCACCGTCGATGGGGCCAACGACGCGCCGGTGGTGGCGGCGGCACTGACGGTGCCCGTGCATGAGGGTGACAGCGCGATCATAACCAATCTTCTGGCCGGCGCTTCCGATCCGGACGCCGGCGAGACCGCGACACTGTCAGTGGCGAACGTGCGCTATGCGATCGATGGCCACGTTGCTTCGACGACTGCTCCGGCCGGCCTGACGTTGACCGGCGCAGTGCTGAGCGTCGATCCCGCAAATGCAGCCTTTCATCATCTGGCGCAGGGCGAGACGACGACGATCGTGGTGTCATACGACGTCACCGACGTGCACGGCGCGGTGGTTCACCAGACCGAGACCGTCACGATCACGGGCACCTACGATGCGCCGATCGTGACCGGCGCGGTCACCGGGACGGCGACCGAAGACGGCGTGGCCAGCACGCTGGATGCACTGGCGAACACCGTGATTATCGACGACGGCGCCACGCTAAGCATCACGGGAGTTCCCGCACAGCTTCCGCCCGGCGTCATCTACGACGCCGCCAGTCATACGTTTACCCTCTATCCTGCCATCGCCGCCTACCAGCACCTGGGCGTCAGCCAGACGACAACGGTGTCGGTCAACTATGGTGTGTTCGACGGCACCACCACGACCAACACCTCGGCCTCGTGGACCATCACGGGCAGCTACGACGCGCCAGTGATCACCGGCTCCGCCGTCGGCGATGCGACCGAGGATGGCGCGGTCAGCACGATCGGGGCCTTTGCAAACACCATCACGATTGACGACGGCACCACGCTGAGCGTGATCGGCGTCCCCGCACAATTGCCGGCGGGCGTGAGCTACGACGATGCCACGCATACATTCAGCCTCGATCCAACCAATGCCGCCTATCAACACCTGGCAGAGGGCGCAAAGACGACGGTCTCAGTCAACTACCAGGTCTCCGACGGCACCACTGCGGCCAACGCTACAGCGACCTGGACCATCACCGGCATCAACGATGCGCCGGTGGCGCATAACGATGTGATCGCATTCAACGCACCGGCGGGCACCGGCTGGACGCTAGACTCGGCGAACGGGCATTACTACCGTTATGTAGGTTCGACGGTGTCGTGGAACGCCGCGGCATCGGCCGCCACGCAGGACGGAGCCTATCTGGCGACGATCACCAGCGCCGCCGAGCAGGCCTTCGTCTACAATCTCACCAATGGCGTCGGCGGTTGGGCCGGCGGCTATGGCCCCAACGCGGCCGACGCAAGCACCTGGATCTGGGCCCAGGGCCCGGAATCCGGCAGCCTTCTCGCCCCGCTCTACACCAACTGGCTGCACTATCCCGACAGCGGCCAAGAACCGAACGGTGGGTTCGGCGAGACTGACGCCGCGCTGCATCTCGAGGCGAATGGCGGCTGGAACGACGTTCCGACGGACTGGTTGCAGCACGGTTATATCGAGGAATGGGGCGGCAGGCCGAGCGACAACCCGCTCGAAGACGCGCCGTTTACCATCGCCTCGCTGTTGCTGGCGAATGACAGCGATGCAGACGACGAGCATGTTTTGAGCATTATGGCCGCGTCGGCAACAAGCGCGCACGGCGCCGCGGTTTCGCTTCTGAACGGCGTCATCACCTACAATCCGACGGGCGCCGCTGCCGTGGAAGCTCTCGCGGCAGGGCAGACGTTGACCGATACCTTCACCTATACGGTGACCGATGAACACGGCGCGACCAGCACCGCGACGGTGACACTGACTGTCACTGGCACCAACGACGCGCCGGTGATCGATCTGAACGGCGTTGCTGCGGGAGTCAACGCCACGGTTGCGATCGCGCCGGACAACGCGCCGCACAATATTTTCACCAACGTGTCGATTTCGGATGTGGATTCCGGAGCGACCATCGATAATGTGACCCTTACCTGGAGCGCGCTCGGAACCAGCCTCCTCGCCTTGGGCACTCTTGCCGGCATCACAATTACCCACATCACGAACGGCTTAGTTCTGTCCGGTGCAACTGACGCGGCCGCCTACCAGACCTTTCTGAGCCAAATCACCCTGCAATCGCAGTCTCCGGACACGCCGACCTTCTCGGTCGTTGTCAACGACGGTTTCGCCAACGGCGCGCCCGCTTCCGTGTCCGTCGTGCCGCCAACGAACTGGGATTTCTGGACCGGCCGCCACAGCAGCAACTGGAACGATCCGCTCAACTGGTCGCTAGGCACCCCGCCAACACCCACCGAAATCGCGTATGTTGATACGCTGACAGCAATCAACCTCAATTTAACCGACGATCTTTCGATTGCCGGACTGTACGTCACGTCCCGAACGACAATTGATGTCAGCAACACCGGCATCGCACACGTCCTCAATGTCACCGGGACATTGACCAACAGCGGCGACGTCGTCCTCGGCCCGAATACCACGCTTGAGCTCAACGGTGTCGTTCAGAACCAGGGTACTATTTTGGTTGACACCTGGACCACGTCTGGCGCGACGCTGCTGATCGACGGCACCGTCACGCTGGAAGGCGGCGGCACGGTCATACTCGACGGCATCGCGGACAAGATAACGGGCACCGCCGACGCCAAGCTGGTCAACGTCGACAACACGATAGATGGCTACGGCACGCTCGGCGATGGCCATCTCGACATCGTCAATAAATGCGGCGGCACCATTGTCGCCGACACGGCCTACAAGCTTGTCATCGATGTGCACTTTGCCGATTTCGTCAATTACGGCCTGATCGAATCCAGCGCAGCCGGCGGCCTTGAGATTCGAGGCGATCTGGAAAACCACGGCACGCTGGATGCTGAACACGGCGTGCTCGACATTGACGGCGACCTCACGGGCCAGGGCGTTGCCAAGATCGACGGCGGCACGCTGGAATTTGGCGGCTGCTCCGACGCCAATGTACAGTTCTCCGGCAGCAGCAGCGATGAGCTGATACTCGACCGCGGCTCGCATTTCACCGGCACGGTGAGTGGCCTTGCCACCAGCGACAGCATCGACCTCGCCGGAATTTCGTCGTGGAACGTCAACATTGAAAAGCACGGCAACGTGCTGGAAGTTCACTACGGCTGGGGAGCCAACGACTATTTCACGATTACCGACACCAGCGCGCTCGAGCACCTGACGGTCAGTTCCGACCACCACGGCGGCACCGAGATCGTTTGGACCAATGAGGCGCCCGAAATCGACACGTCGTCCGCGCATCTCGCGAACGGCAACGGTTCCTACACGATCTCGGACCTGTCGGTGACGGATGCCGATTCGGTGCGGACCGAAATCTATGGGCTCAACTTGGTCGCCCAATCGGGCAGCGTCAGCCTGTCTCATGCGACCGGAACCCTTTCGACGATCGACGGCGATCTCGATCAGGGCTTCACCTATACGCCTTCGAGCCAGGCGACCGCGACATCGACGGGTAAAATCGCAATCACCGTCACCGATAGCTTTGGCGCCACCGACACGGTGAATTTCATCTTCAGCACCTCAAATGCTTCGACGAGCACACCGTTGACGCTAACTGGGACGGATGGAAAGGATGTGATCTTCGCCACGGGCCATCAGGATACACTGACCGGTGGCAAGGGCGCCGACCAGTTCGTTTTTGCCGACCACTCCGGGGCCGACAAGATCACCGACTTCAAGCCCGGCCAGGACAAGATTGAGCTGGATTTCCCGGCACCGTTCACGCTGGGCAACGACCACGCCTTCCAGGAATGGCTTGAGCACTCGGCAACCCAGACCGGCTTCCATGGCCAGGATACACTGATCCGGCTCGATGGCCCGCATGGGTCCGACACGCTGCTGTTGCAGAATGTCTCCGTCTCCAGCCTGCATGCCAGCGACTTCATCGTTCATCCGGTTACGCACGGCAGCTAATATGCCTGCTGCGTTAACTTTGCCGGATTCATGATCTGCACAAATCGCCCCCGTGGTGGCATAGTGCGCCGGCAGGGCTGGTAACGCCGCCCGCGCCAGACCGTTTCCCGGCAGGATTCCAGGGCTTTGACAATGCAGCGCGGCCAGCCACGATTGTCTCATGCATCGGCCGGGTCCGAGCTCGGCGACGCCTTGCGGGCGTGCCGCGGCGCTTTCCTCGGCGTCGGGCTGATGAGCTGCATGATCAACCTGCTGTACCTGACCGGCTCGTTCTTCATGCTGGAGGTCTATGACCGGGTGCTGCCGAGCCGCAGCGTGCCGACGCTGGTCGGCCTGATCATCCTGGCCGGCGGACTTTACGTCGCTCAGGGCGTGCTCGATCTGCTGCGCGGCCGGATCCTGGTGCGGGTCGGAACTTCCCTCGATGAGGCGCTGAGCCCGCGGGTGTTCCAGACCGTGGTGCGGCTGCCGCTGGTGGCTGGCGGCCACAATGAGGGCCTGCAGCCGCTGCGCGACCTCGACAATGTCCGCGCTTTCCTGTCCGGCATGGGGCCGAGCGCGCTGTTCGACCTGCCCTGGCTGCCGCTCTATCTGGCCATCTGTTTTGCCTTTCACACCATGATCGGCGTCACCGCGCTGGTCGGCGCCATCATCCTGGTGCTGCTCACCGTGCTCACCGAATACATGACGCGCCGACCGGCGCGCGAGGCCAACAGCCTTGCGGCGCGGCGCAGCGACATCGCCGCCGCCAGCCGGCGCAATGCCGAGGTGGTCGTGGCCATGGGCATGGCCGGACGGCTGACCCGGCGCTGGGCCGACGCCAACGAGGACTATCTCGCCGGCAACCGGCGCACCAGCGACGTCGCCGGCGGCCTCGGCGCCATCGCCAAGGTGATGCGGATGACGCTGCAGTCGGCGGTGCTCGGCGTCGGCGCCTATCTGGTGATCAACCAGCAAGCCACCGCCGGCATCATCATCGCCGGTTCGATCCTCAGCGCGCGGGCATTGGCGCCGGTCGATCTGGCGATTGCCCACTGGAAGGGCTTTGTCGCGGCACGGCAGAGCTGGCACCGGCTCAACGGGTTGTTGCGCGCCTTGCCGGCGCAGACCGCGCCGACGCAGCTGCAAAACCCGATGGAAAAACTGACGGTGGAGAGTGTCAGCATCGCACCGCCCGGCGACCCGAAGATCACCGTCCACGACATCAGCTTTGCGCTGAAGACCGGCAACGGTCTCGGCATCATCGGGCCGTCAGGCTCCGGCAAGTCGTCGCTGCTGCGCGCGCTGGTCGGCGTCTGGCAGCCGGTGCGGGGCCACGTCCGGCTCGATGCCGCCGCCCTGGACCAGTGGTCGTCCGACGACCTCGGCCGCCACATCGGCTATCTGCCGCAGGACGTCGAGCTGTTCGCCGGCTCGATCGCGCAGAACATCTGCCGCTTCGATCCGGATGCGAAATCCGACGGCATCATCGCCGCCGCCCGCCAGGCCGGCGTGCATGAGCTGATCGTCACCATGCGCGACGGCTACGATACCGAGATCGGCGAGCATGGCGGCGTGCTCTCCGCCGGCCAAGCGCAGCGCATCGCGCTGGCGCGGGCGCTCTATGGCGATCCGTTCCTGATCGTGCTCGACGAGCCGAACTCCAATCTGGACACCGAAGGCGACGAGGCCCTGACCCGCGCGGTGCGCACCGCGCGGGAGCGCGGCGCCATCGTCATCATCGTCGCGCACCGGCCGATCGGCATCGAGGGCGTCGACATGCTGCTGGTGCTGAAGGATGGCCGCATGCACGCGTTCGGGCCAAAGGAAACGGTGCTGGGCCAGGTGCTGCAGCGGCCGAGCCCGCAGCCAATCAAGATCGTGGCCGACGGCGGAGTTGCGAAACCATGACCTCCCCGCAGACCGAATCGCGGCGCTCGATCCGCCTACACCTCATCATCGGACTCGTGGTGGTGCTGATTCTCGCCGGCGGTCTCGGCGGCTGGGCCTCCACTGCACAGATCTCCGGCGCCTTGATCGCGCCGGGATCGGTCGTGGTCGATTCCAACGTCAAGAAGGTGCAGCATCCGACCGGCGGCGTGGTCGGCGAATTGCGTGCGCGGGACGGCGATGTGGTGAAGGCCGGTGATATCGTGGTCCGGCTCGACGATACCGTCACCAAGGCTGGCCTCGCCATCGTCACCAAGAACCTCAACGGCCTGTGGGCGCGCGCGGCGCGCCTGGAAGCCGAGCAGCGCGGCGCCGAACATGTCACGTTCCCGAACGTGCTGCTGGAGCAGATCGCCGACGACGATGTGAAGAACGTCATCAGCAGCGAAACGAAACTGTTCAATGTCCGCTCTGCTGGCCGCGTCGGCCAGAAGTCGCAATTGCGCGAGCGCATCGCGCAGCTCAATGAGGAAATCGGCGGCCTCACGGCGCAGGAGGCCGCAAAAACCCGCGAGATTGCACTGGTCGAAAAGGAGCTGGTCGGCGTCCGCGGCCTGTTCGACCAGCAGCTGGTGCAGATTTCGCGGCTGACGGTGCTGGAGCGCGATGCCGCACGGCTGGCCGGCGAACGCGCGCAGTTCATTGCCTCGCGGGCACAGGCCAAGGGCAAGATCACCGAGACCGAGCTGCAGATCATCCAGATCGACAAGGACCTGGTCAGCGAAGTCTCCAAGGACCTGCGCGAGACCAACGACAAGATCGGCGAATTCGTCGAGCGCAAAGTCACCGCCGAGGACCAGTTGCGCCGCATCGACATCCGGGCGCCGCAGGATGGCATGGTGCTGCAATCCACCGTGCATACCGTCGGCGGCGTGATCACTGCCGGCGATGCCATCATGCTGATCGTGCCGCAGGCGGATAATCTGTCGGTCGAGGCCCGCGTCAATCCGCAGGACATCGACCAGCTGCAGATCGGCCAGAAGACGCTGCTGCGGCTGTCCGCCTTCAACCAGCGCACCACGCCGGAGCTGAATGGCGTGGTCAGCCGCGTTTCGCCGGACACGACGACGGACCAGCGCACCGGGCAGAGCTACTACACGATTCGGATCTCGATGCCGGCGTCGGAGATCGCCCGGCTCGGCGACGTCCGGCTGATCCCGGGCATGCCGGTGGAAGCCTTCGTGCAGACCGGCGACCGCACCATGCTGGCCTATCTCGCCAAGCCGCTGAACGACCAGCTGATGCGCGCGTTCCGCGAGAAGTGACGCGCGCCGCACAAAGCCAGATGCCGACATGAAGCGAATGAGGCGAGTAAGGCGGCTGGCGCGGCGGTTCGGAGCGGCGCGCGCGCTGTGCGTCGGGTTGTTGCTCGGCCTCGCTTTGCTACGGATCGCCGATCTGCCCGCGCTTGAAGAATTGCGGGTCCGCACCTTCGACGCCTATCAGCTGATCCAGCCGCGGGTGAAGACGGCGAGACCGGTGACCATCGTCGATATCGACGAAAAGAGTCTGATGAAATACGGCCAGTTTCCCTGGCCGCGGACGCGCATCGCCGACCTCGTCACCAACCTCACCAAGCTCGGCGCGGTCGTCATCGCCTTCGACATCGTGTTCTCCGAACCGGACCGGCTGACGCCGTCCCTTGTCGCCGACAGCACCCCGGGCCTTGACGATGAGACGCGCACCAAGCTGCGGGCACTGCCGAGCAATGACCAGGTGCTGGCCGACGCCATCAAACGCTCCCGCGTCGTTCTGGGCGAATCCGGATTGCCCTATGTGGTCGCAGAGTTCGATAAGGCACTGCCGCTGACCGGTCTCGCGATGCTCGGCGAGGAACCCCAGCCGTTCCTGCTGAATTTCCCGGGACTGGTCCGCAACGTGCAGACGCTGGAAAACGCTGCCGCTGGGCGCGGCCTTTTCTCCATCCGCACCGAGCGCGACGGCATCGTGCGACGGGTACCGATGATGATGCAGGCGCAGGGCGCGACGATGCCGTCGCTGAGCTTCGAAATGCTGCGGGTGGCGACCGGCACCGACACCATCTTCATCAAGTCCGACCGCGCCGGCATCAAGAGCATCGCGGTGAAGGGCTTTGAAGTGCCGACCGACCGCAACGGCCAGCTCTGGGTGCATTTCGCGAAGAGCGATCCAAATATCTACGTTTCGGCAGCCGACGTGCTTGATGGCACGGTCGCGCCGGCCGCCATCGCGCGCAAACTGATCCTGGTCGGAACCTCCGCCGTCGGGCTGCTCGACGTCAAGACCACGCCGATCGACCCGGTGATGCCGGGCGTCGAGGTCCACGCCCAGGTGCTGGAAAGCGCGCTGACGCGCACCGTGCTGTCGCAACCCAACTACGCCATCGGCGCCGAGCTTTGCGCCGCATTGCTGCTCGGCATCGTCGTCATCTGGCTGGCGCCGATGTTCGGACCGGTCACGCTGGTAGCCATGGGCGCCGTATTCGCGGCGCTGCTGGCGGGGACGTCGTGGTATTTCTACACCCAGCACCGGATGCTGATCGATTTCACCTATCCGCTGCTCTCGACCACGCTGATCTACCTCACCTTGATCTTCAGCAACTTCGTCCGCGAACAGGCGCAGCGCCGCCGGATCCGCTCCGCCTTCAGCCAGTATCTGTCGCCCGCTCTCGTCGAACAACTCGCGCAATCACCGGAAAAACTGGTGCTCGGCGGCGAGGAGCGCGAGATGACCATCATGTTCAGCGACGTCCGCGGCTTCACCGCGATTTCGGAATCCTACAAGCACGATCCGCACGGCCTGACCACGCTGATGAACCGGTTCCTGACGCCGCTCACCAACGCGATCCTCGACCGCAAGGGCACCATCGACAAATACATGGGCGACGCCATCATGGCGTTCTGGAATGCGCCGATCGACGATGCCGACCACCAGATCAATGCCTGCGACGCCGCGCTCGACATGCTGGAGCGGATCGATGGGCTGAACAAACGGCGCGAGCTCGAGGCGCAGCTGGGCGGCCATGACTACATCCCAATCAATGTCGGTATCGGGCTCAACACCGGCATCTGCGTGGTCGGCAATATGGGGTCGGACCTGCGCTTCGACTATTCCGTACTCGGCGACAGCGTCAATCTGGCTTCACGGCTCGAAGGCCAGTCGAAGGAATACGGCTTTCCGATCATCGTCGGATCGAAGACCGCACTGGCGGCCAAGGACAGGTTCGCAATCATCGAGCTCGACTTCATCATGGTGAAGGGCAAGACCGAGCCGGAGGTGATCTATGCCGTCGCCGGCCGCGAGGAGATGGCGCAAACCGAGCGCTTCCAGCGGCTACGCAACCTGACCATCGAGATGCTGTCCTGCTATCGCAGCCGCGACTGGGAGGGCGCGCTGTTCGCCATCGAGCGCGGCCGGCGCTCCGATGTCGGGGATCTGCTGGAGCGGCTGTACGATCTCTATGAGAAGCGCATCCATGCGTTTCAGCAGAATCCGCCGGCCGAGGACTGGAACGGCGCTTTTGCGCTGCTGACGAAGTAACGCGAAGGCGTTCTAGATTTCTCGCAAGCCCCGCATCGAAGGCACGCTGACTTCAGCCAGCTTCAGCGCATCCTCGTTCTGGTCGATCGCCACATACTGGCCGTCCCAATAGGTCAGCGCGGTGCGGGGTGCGGCTGTGAGCACGTCGCGCACCCGGCCGATCACAATGGCATGGGAATGCCGCTCGATGACTTCCTCGACGTCGCAATCGATCGCGGCGAGGCCGCCGACCAGAAGCGGCACGCCGGTGGCGCGGGTGGTCCACTGCGCGCCAGCGAAACGTTCCGCGCCCTTCAGCCCGTCCTTGCCGGAAAACCGTTCGGCGATGTCGAGCTGGTCGGCGGTGAGAATGTTGACGCCGAAGGCGCCGTAGCGCTGCAGCAGCGGCCATGACGACGACTGCCGGTTGACGCTGACGATCAGGGTCGGCGGATCGACCGACAATGATGACACCGACGTCACCGTCATGCCGGAAATCTCCTTGCCGCGGCCGACGGTGATGACGCTGACGCCGCCGGCCAATGCCCGCATGGCGCCGCGAAAATCGGCGGAAGGCACATCGCGGTCGATGGTGACGTTGCGCACGGCTAAGTTCATTTCGGCCTCACAGGTCAGTTGCGTCGTCCCCCGCGGAAAGCAGATTGCG
Source organism: Tardiphaga sp. (assembly GCA_028290355.1). GTDB lineage: Bacteria > Pseudomonadota > Alphaproteobacteria > Rhizobiales > Xanthobacteraceae > Tardiphaga. The sequence goes on from JAQGKA010000324.1 coordinate 18,771, forward strand.
CAGGATCGAGCCTTCAAGCGCGGCGAGATCGGCCGAACCGCGCTGCCGGGGCCGGGCGATATCGACGTGAATGTCGTGGGCGATGCGGCCCTCCTCAATCACCAGCACGCGGTCGGCCAGCGCTACGGCTTCCGACACATCGTGGGTAACCAGAATCGAGGTGAAGGCCTGATCGTGCCAGACCCGGCCCAGCAGGCGCTGCATCGAGATTCGCGTCAGCGCGTCGAGCGCGCCGAGCGGCTCGTCCAGCGCCAGCACGCGGGGATGGCTGACCAGCGCGCGCGCCAGCGCAACACGCTGTTTCTGGCCGCCGGAGAGAACCGCCGGCCACTGCTCGCGCTTGTCGGCGAGGCCGACTTCTTCCAGCGCGCGTTCGGCGCGGGCCTTGGCATCGACCGAGGTGCGATCACGGCCGAGGCCGACTTCCACATTGGACAGCACCCGTGCCCACGGCAGCAGCCGCGGCTCCTGGAACATCACGCGGACGTCTTCCGGGCGGGTCTCTTCGCCAAAACTGATGGTGCCGGAGGTCGGCTTGTCCAAACCCGCGATCAGGCGCAGCAGCGTGCTCTTACCGCAGCCGCTCTGGCCGACGATGGCGACGAACTGGCCGGCGGGAATGTGCAGATCGACGCCGCGCAGCACCTCATTGGCACCGAAGGATTTTCGCAGGCCGCGAATGGTCAGCGACAGGCCGCGCGAATGCGAATCGGCGTTGCGCCGGGCGGTCAGTGCCTGCTCGATACCCGCGGGGGCATCGACGAGTTCGGCATCGATGGGAACGAATCGAAGGGGCTGCTGCATGTTCACTCTCAGATTCTTGCTCAAGCTCTGCTCAATGTTTCTGGAACGCCGGATGCCAGGACAGCGTCAGACGCTCCAGCACGCGGGAAGCACTGTCGGCAACCTTGCCCAGCAGCGCGTAGATCAGGATGCTCAGCACCACGACGTCGATCTGCATGAATTCGCGCGCCTGCATCGCCATGTAGCCCAGACCCGATGACGCCGCGATGGTTTCCGCGACGATCAGGGTCAGCCACATGATGCCGAGCGCGAAGCGCACGCCGACGAAGATCGACGGCAGCGCGCCCGGGAAGATCACCCGGCGAAACAGCTCGCCATTGCTCATGCCGTAGATGCGGCCCATTTCGATCAGCTGCGGATCGACAGTGCGGATGCCGTGCAGCGTGTTGAGATAGATCGGGAAGAACACGCCGAGCGCGACCAGGAACAGCTTTGCCGACTCGTCGATGCCGAACCACAGGATCACCAGTGGGATCAGCGCCAGATGCGGCACGTTGCGGACCATCTGCAGCGTGGTGTCGGTAAGCTTGCTGCTCAGCTCCGACAGGCCGTTGGCGAGGCCGAAGGCAAAGCCGATGCTGCCGCCGATGGCGAAGCCGACCGATGCGCGCCAGAAGCTGACCCAGATGTTCTGCGCCAGCTCGCCGGTTTGCAGCAGCTTCCAGCCGGCCAGCGCGACGTCGCTCGGCGCCGGCATTACCCGCGCCGGCACGAAGCCAGCGACGCAAGCCACCTGCCAGGCCAGCAGAATCACCAGCGGCACGATCCACTGGGTCAGGCCGTCGATGCTTGGCAGGCGCCAGGCGCGAACGCGGGGAAGGATTTCAACGATACTCATGACTGCGATGCCTGTTTGGCGAGCGGACGATGCTCATTGGCGATGGTTTCACCGAGCGGGCCGGTAAGGGCGCGCAGCGGCGTGACGTTGTCGTGGTTCTGCAGCGAGAGCAGCGGGAACACGAGTTCGGCGAAGCGATAGGCTTCCTCGAGATGCGGATAGCCGGACATGATGAAGGTATCGACGCCGACGTCCTGATATTCCTTGATCCGCGCCGCCACGGTTTGCGGATCGCCGACCAGCGCCGTCCCGGCACCGCCGCGCACGAGGCCGACGCCGGCCCAGAGGTTGGGGCTGATCTCCAGCCTGTCGCGGCGACCGCCATGCAGCTGCGCCATGCGTTGCTGCCCGACCGAATCCTGCCGCGCGAGAGTTTTCTGCGCCGCGGCGATGGTCTCGTCGGTGACGTACTGGATCAGCTCGTCGGCGGCCTTCCATGCGGCCTCGTTAGTTTCGCGCACCACCACATGCAGCCGGATGCCGAAGGAGAGTTTTCGGCCGCGCTTCGCCGCAGCGGCTTTCACCCGCGCGACCTTCTCGGCAACTGCGGCGGGGGGCTCGCCCCAGGTCAGATATTTGTCCACCGTATCGACGGCGACATCGATGCCGGCATCGGACGAGCCGCCGAAATACAGCGGCGGGCGCGGCGACTGCACCGGCGGAAAGATCAGCCGGCCGTCCTCGATGCTGATGTGCTTGCCCTGCACATTGACGGTCTTGCCGGCGAGCAAGTCGCTGTAGACGTTGAGAAACTCGCGCGTGACGCCGTAGCGCTCGTCGTGATCGAGGAAGATGCCGTCGCCCTTGTTCTCGACGGGATCGCCGCCGGTGACGACGTTGATCAGCAGCCGTCCGTTGGTGACGCGATCGAGCGTGGCGGTCATCCGCGCAGCAACGCTCGGCGACTGCAGGCCCGGCCGCACCGCGACGAGATAACGCAAGCGCTCGGTCCACGGCGCGACGGCCGACGCCACCACCCAGGAATCCTCGCAGCTGCGTCCGGTCGGCAGCAGCACGCCGAAATAACCGAGCTCGTCGGCGGCCTGGGCAACTTGGCGCAGATAGTTGAAATTGACCTCGCGGGCGCCATTGCTGGTGCCGAGATAGCGGCCGTCGCCATGGGTCGGCAGGAACCAGAGGACATTGGCTTTGGATGATGAAAGGCTCATGTGCCGGACTTTCTTATCTCTCTGATCAGGTCTGCGTCGGCTTCCACACCGCGTCGCGGACCACGACCGGCTTCGGGATCAATCCGAGCTCGTAGAAACGATCCGCGACGCCCTGCTGGGTCGCGACGATGTCGTCGGTGACGGGACCGACGGCGAACGACGAACGGTTGGCGGCAATGGTCTGGATATCCAGCGGGATGCCGGTCACGGCGCTGAGCGATTTTGCGACCTCGTCGCGATGCGCTTCCGCCCACTTGGCGGTCTGTGCCGTCACATCGATGATCTGTTGCAGTACGATACCGTGGTTCTTCGCGAAGTCGCGGTTGGCAATGTAGAAGGAATTGGTCTTGGTGACCTCGGAAGCGTTGACGAGGATGCGGCCGGCTTGCTTGGTCTCACCGATGGCGAAATACGGATCCCAGATCGCCCAGGCGTCGATGCTGCCATTGGCAAAGGCCGGGCCGGCGTCCGGCGGCGCCAGATAGACCGGCGTGATATCGGCATAGGTCAGGCCGGCCTTCTCAAGCGTCTGCACGACCACATTGTGCGCGCTCGATCCCTTGGTGAAACCGATCCGCTTGCCCTTCAGTTCGGCAATGCTGCGAATGCTGGAATGGGCGGGCACCAGAATGCCCTGGCCGTTGGTGATCGGCTGGCCGGCGGCATAGACGATCGCCGCGCCCGCGGCCTGCGCGAACACCGGCGGCGAATCGCCGACCGCGCCGTAATCGACGCTGCCGACATTCATCGCTTCCAGCATTGGCGGGCCCGACGAAAACTCCACCCATTTGACGGCGATGCCCTGCGGGGCAAAATGCGTCTCCAGCGCCGCCTGCTGCCGCGTGATCACCAGCACGCCGTTCTTCTGGTAGCCGATCCGGACTTCCTTCACGGCGGACTGCGCGCGCGACGCGCCCGACCAGGCGGTCACAGCGGCGACACCAAGGGAAAATTGCAGGAATTCGCGGCGTTTCATCTTCGGCTCCGGGCGACGATGCCGCGAATTTACGCAATCATGTCGGCTGTCAGGGATGATGGTGTTGCGTCTGCGAAGTGTCGATAGCTCCACAAAAATAGCGATATGCGCACTGCCGCGCGCGGATTCGACGGCGCGTTCCTTTCAAGGTTTGAGGCAAACACAGCGCATTTTTCTCTGCGCATTTATGCATGGCAGGGCTTCGAATTTGATACTCTGCCATGACCTTTCAAATCCCAACTCGACTGCGCACCGGTACGGCCCGGTTTCAAACTGCGCATTGACGCTTTGTTAATGACGTCCTGCGGGGTTCCCCAACAATCGGCACCGCGCCAACGCAACTACCGGTATTTCGGCGAACGATTTAACCAAACCTACAAGGGGGTCTGCAAGGGTGGCGACCATGCAGAACGCACCCGTCCCAGGTCTGCCGCTTCTCACCGCGGACATCGATCCGATTGCCCCCGACACAAGCTCGGCCTGGGTCAATGGCGGATTCGCCGGCGCTGATGCCGTTGCCGAACTCGAAATCCTGCGCGAGATCGTCCGGATGCTGCCGGCCTCCGTGACGGTCCAGGACGGCCAAGGCAATTTCCTGCTGGTGAACGATGCCGCCGTCACGCAGTTCAGCGCCCCGGCGGAGAGTTTTCGCGCCGACGCGTCAAATTCGGACTTTCTGACGCAGGCGCTAGGCCATCGCCGCAAGACCGCGGTCGATCTGCTGCACTCCGGCCGCTCCGCCGCTTTCGAGGAGCGCGTCAGCGGCGCGCAGGACAAGAAGGTGTTTCTGACTCACCACCGCCCGGTGCGCATCGGCGATCAAAGCCTGCTGCTGTCGAGCGCCACCGATCTCAGCCGGCAGAAGGCCATCGAAGAAGAACTGTTCCGGCGCGCTTATTATGACGAGCTCACCAACCTGCCGATGCGGCGGGTGATCGAACAGCACGCCAACGACATCATCGCCAGGAACAATGCCGCCGACAGATTCGCGCTGGCGTTCCTCGACATCGATAATTTCAAGCACATCAATGACTATTACGGCCACACCGTCGGCGATTCGCTGCTGATCGAATTCGCCAAACGGCTCGGCCTCGATCTGCGCGGCTCCGACATGCTGTCGCGGATATCGGGCGATGAGTTCCTGTTGTTGCTACATCCGATCCAGAGCGAGCAGGAAGTCGCCGAATATCTCGAGCTTCTGCTGCAACGCATCCGCGCGCCGTTCTTCATCGATGGTTCCGAGGTGTTCGCGTCGGCGTCGATCGGCGTCAGCCTGTATCCGGAGCATGGCCGCAACTACGACGCGCTGCGTCAGAACGCCGACATTGCAATGTACCGCGTCAAGAACGAGACCAAGGGTGCTGCGGTGTTCTTCGACACCAGCATGGAGCGCGAGGCGCTGGCGCGCATGGCGACCGAGCAGGCGCTGCGGCTGGCGATTCTCGACAGGCGTTTCTGCTGCGCGTTCCAGCCCAAGGTCGACATCCGCACCCACGAGATCAAGGGTATCGAGGCTTTGGTGCGGCTGCGCAGCGACGACGGCGTGATCCAGGCACCCGACACCTTCATCAATCTCGCGGTCGAACTCGGCCTCATCGACGAACTCACCCATCTGGTGCTGGCCGAAATCATGAAGTCGATCGACCTGATCGACGAGACGTTTGGCGCCGGCGCCAGCATCAGCATCAATGTCGCCGCCAAGCAGGCCGGCAATCCGGAGTTCATGCTGGCCTTTGCAAAGGCGCTCGAGGAAACCGGCTGCCCGACGCGCTTCATCGTCGAGGTGACCGAGGACGCCTTCGTCGCCAAGACGCATTTTCAGGACGATATCCTGCCGATGTTCCGCAAGCTCGGCGTCGGTATTTCCATCGACGATTTCGGCATCGGCTATTCGTCGCTGTCGGCGCTGGCCGACATCACCGCCGACGAGATCAAGATCGACCGCTCCTTCATCACCGACATCCACAAGCGGCCGCGCAGCCAGGGCATCTTACGGGCGATCGAATCGCTCAGCGAAGCGCTCGGCATGACCGTGATCGCCGAAGGCGTCGAGACCTTCGAGGAGCTGACCTATCTGCAGGCCGCGACGCGAATTCGCTACGCGCAGGGATATTATTTCTCCAAACCTATCTTTCTCGAAGAGCTGCAGCCGCTGGCCCGGCCGAGCAGCGACGCGCGCGGCACTTCGTCCGCACGCCCGATGGAAGACAGCCGCCCGGCCTATTCCCGCGCCGGCAGCGGCCGCAGCTACTGATTAGCAATCCACCGCAACTGCGATGCCAGGGCTGGATTGCTTCGTTGCAAGTGCTCCTCGCAATGACGAATAGAACCACGTAGAATGGCGGAGCCTCTTCTCCAGGAAAGACTCCCATGCCTGTTGTCCCGTTGTTCCTGAATATCCTCTGGATCGTTTTTGGCGGCCTCTGGATGGCGGCTGGCTGGGTGCTCGCGGCCGTCGTCATGGCCATCACCATCATCGGCCTGCCCTGGGCGCGCGCGGCATTCAATATCGCCGCTTATACGCTGCTGCCCTTCGGCCAGAAGGCCGTGCGCCGCGACAGCCTCACCGGCCAAACCGACTTCGGCACCGGCGTGTTCGGCCTGATCGGCAACATCATCTGGTTCGTGCTGGCCGGCTGGAGGCTGGCGCTCGGCCACCTGCTGACGGCCATCGCACTGGCGGTCACCATCATCGGCATCCCCTTTGCCTGGGCCCATCTGAAGCTCGCCGGCATCGCGCTGTGGCCGATCGGCAAGGTCATCGTGCCCGCATAGGAAATCGCGCGACGGAATTGCTGCAACTGCTCTCAAGATAGAGCGAGTGAATCTTCAGCTGGCCATTTCATCAGGCGCAAACTGCACTAACATCCCCCGGTGTCACACAGGCCGTTAAGGCCGGACATTGAACGCCATCGGGAGGAGACCGTCATGCGCATGACTCGACGCGCGCTTGTGCTCGGCGCCGTTGCCGCGCCCATTTTTGTACGTAACCAACTTGCACAAGCGCAAAGCTGGCCATCGGGCGTGATCCGGATCGTCGTGCCGTTTCCGCCGGGCGGAACCGTCGATCCGATCGCGCGTATCGCGCAGCCCGGATTGCAGCAGCGCCTCGGCGCCACCATCATCATCGAAAACCGGCCGGGCGCTTCCGGGAGCGCTGGGGCCGCGGCCGTCGCAAAGTCGGCGCCCGACGGCAACACCTGGCTGTTCGTGTTCGATACCCACGCCGTGAATCCCTTCCTGCAAAACCTGCCGTTTGACACCGAGAAGGATCTCGACCCCGTCGTCCTGATCGGCACCGCCCCCAATGTGCTGGCCACGCATCCCTCACGCCCCTTCAAGACATTTGCCGACGTGATCGCCGCCGCGAAGCAGAAGCCGGATAGGCTGACCTATGCGTCGGTGGGCTCCGGCAGCGTCGGTCACCTGACCATGGTGCAACTGTGCAAGCAGGCCGGGATCCGCATGGTGCACGTGCCGTATCGCGGCGGTGGCCCGGCGATGAACGATGCCATCGCCGGCCACGTCGATCTGATCATCGGCAGCGCTGCGCTGGTGGCGCCGCAGGTCGGCGCCGGTACCATTCGCCCGATCCTGCAGACCGGCAAGACACCCATGCTATCGCTGTCGGCGGTGCCGACCGCCATCGACAGCGGTTTCGGCGGCTTCGAATCCTATGCCTGGTGGGGCGTTTTCGCGCCGGCCGGCACGCCGCAGCCAATTATCGAGCGCTTCGGCGGCGCGTTGACGGAGACATTGCGGGAGCCGGAGATTTCGAAACGAATTTCCGAAACGCTTCAAGTCTCCATGCTGCTCGGCGGCCCTGACGAGGAGCGCAAGTTTCTCAAGGCACAGATGGAGCTGTGGGGACCGGTGGTGAGCGAGAACAACATCAAGGGCGAGTGATGGTCCACCGACGATTCCCACCCTGCTCCGCAAACTCCGCTGTGGCCGTGTCAGGAGTCCGCTGTCGAAGCCAGCGCACGATCGGGCGCGATATGGCTGGTCAGCCGCCGTGTCACGTCGCGGCGCAGGGCGTTGAACTCTGGCGATGACACGTCGCGCGGTCGGGCAAGGTCAATCCTGACCTGGCAGTCGATGCGGCCCGGCCCCGCCGTCATCACCACCACCTGATCGGCGAGCAGGACGGCCTCCTCGACCGAATGGGTGACGAAGATCACGGTGAGCTTCGTCGCCTTCCAGATATCGATCAGCTCTTCCTGCAGCTTGCTGCGCGTTAACGCATCCAGCGCGCCGAACGGCTCGTCCATCAGCAGGATGTCGGTGTCGTTCGCCAGCACCCGTGCGATGGCGACGCGCTGCTTCATGCCGCCGGACAGCTGATGCGGATAGCGGTCGGCGAAGGCGGTCAATCCGACCATCGCCATGAAACGCTCGGTAGTCGCGGCGACTTCCTTCGAGGTCAGCCGGCGCTGCGTCGGGCCGAAGGCGATGTTCTCCTTCACCGTCAGCCAGGGAAACAGCGCGTAGTCCTGAAACACCATGCCGCGATCTGGCCCGGGACGGTTGACCTCAAATCCGTAGACCGCGACTGAGCCGCTGCTCGCCTTCTCGAAGCCGGCGATGATACGCAACAGCGTTGACTTGCCGCAGCCCGACGCTCCCAGCAGACAAACAAACTCACCCTTGTGAATCGTCAGGTCGATGCCGCGCAACGCTTCCACCGGTCCGTTGGACGCCTGGTAGACTTTGTGCAGATTGTCGATGCGCAGGATCGGTGGCGCAGTTGGGCTCTCGCCGCGGTCAAGCATGATGCTGCGGACTCCATCGCAGGAAGTAATTGCTCAGCGCCAGCAGGATGCGGTCGGAGACAAAGCCGGTGATGCCGATGATGATCATACCGGTGATGACGAGATCGGTGCGCGACAGCGAGCGGCCGTCCATGATCACCGCGCCGAGGCCTTCGGGGACACCTGTCATCTCGCCGACCACGATCAGTATCCAGGCAAAGGCGGCGCCGAGACGCAGGCCGTTGAAGATGCTGGGCAACGCCGCGGGCAGAACCACCGCGCGAAACAGTTTCGGGCCGGCGCAGCCCAGCATCTCGGCGGCTTCGAACAGTCTGACATCGACGGATTTCACGCCGAAGATGGTGTTGAGCAGGATCGGGAAGAACGCGCCCAGAAACACCAGGAAGATCGCCGACTTGGCGCCGAGCCCGAAGAAGATCATCGACAGGGGCAGCCATGCCGTCACCGGGATCGGCCGCAGCAATGACAGCGTCGGGTCGAGCAAGGCGCGCAGCAGCGGGATGCGGCCGATCATCAGCCCGAGCGGAATGCCCAGCGCCGCCGCGCAGAAAAACCCGCCATAGACGCGCTGCACCGACTTCCAGAAATGGATAGGAAGAGTCCCGCTATAGGCGTCGTCATAGATTCCGCCGAAGGCAAAATCCCACATCATGACGGCGACACCGAACGGCGTCGGCACCAGCCGCGTGCCGGTCCACCTCACCGTGACGTGCCAGAACAGCAACAGGACCAGCGGCACCACCAGGCCGAGCGCGATGGTGCGCAAGCCAGCGCCAAGCTTGCGCGTTTGCGACGACGGCACCGCGGCAACTGCCGCGATGGAGTCTGCGTCTGCCACGACGGGTACCGGCGACAGGTTGATCGACTGGCTCATCCGCCGCTCACATCGCAGCTATGGCTTTCACAAAGCTCGGGTCGATGAATTTGCCATAATCCGGCAATTCGCGAATCTGCTTCTTGGCCAGCATCTGCGTGCCATAGTAATTCGCCTGCTTGAGAAACAGATCGTCGATCTTCCAGGTCAGTTCCACATTGGGAGCGGCCTGCTCGATCGACGGCTTCTGCTGGCCGAGCTTCTGCATCGCCATGGTCACGAAGGCCTCGCGATCGCTCATGGCGTATTCGCTCGATTTGCGATGAATAGCGAGCAGCGTGCGGATCAACTCCGGCTCCTTCTCGATCATCTCGCGCCGCGTGGTCAGCACCATGTTGAGCGAGCCGGTGGGCGTCGAATAGGGATACTCGACGATCTTGCCGACACCGTTGGCGAGGCTGATGCCCGGTCCGGGCTCGGCGCCGACATAGGCGTCGATGTCGCCGCGCGCCAGCGCCGGCGCCATGTCGCTGAACGAGACGCGAACCGATTCGACATCCTTGATCGTCATGCCTTCGGCGGTCAGCCGGTCGA
>JAQGKA010000457.1 GCA_028290355.1 Tardiphaga sp.
TTTCCACCGCGTCCGTGGTCTTGTAGCGCTCCGAGATCTTCACCCCGTCGCTGATTCGGCGCATTTCGATCTGGCTGACCGGGGTTCCCTTGCCGGGGTGGATGTTCTCGGCGGTCAGAACCACGTACAGCTTGCCGTCTTGCTCGATGACGTTGCCCTTGCGAATAGAACTGGCGATGACTTTCACAGGTATGTTTCCTAGATTTCAGGCCCGGGACCGATCCGGACGAGGGTGTCCTGTGGCCAGCGAAGCAGTTTCTGCGCGCAACATACTGATTTTGCCCGCTGATGCCAGCGTTTTGCGGCCCAAAAAGGCGCTTCGCTGATGGCCGCCACCGACCGGCCGTCGCCGTGGTGGAACCCGGCGCGGCATCAGGACCGCCGGGCGTTACTGCTCGCGCGCGGCGCCGTCACCAAAGCGACCCGGGCCTGGTTCGAGGCCCAGGGATTTGTCGAGGTCGAGACGGGCATTTTGCAGGTGTCGCCGGGCAACGAGACTCATCTGCACGCGCCGAAGACCGAACTGATCGACCAAGACGGCGAAAAGCTGACGCGCTATCTGCGGACCTCGCCGGAATTCGCCTGCAAGAAACTGCTGACGGCGGGCGAACCGAAGATCTTCGAATTCGCAAAGGTGTTTCGCGATCGCGAGCGCGGCGATCTGCACCTGCCGGAATTCTGTATGCTGGAATGGTACCGCGCCGACGAGACCTATGAGGCTGTGATGGCCGATTGCGTCGTGATCATTGCCCACGCAGCGCAGGCGACGGGGATCGCGCAGTTCGCGTTTCGCGGCAAAGTCGCCGATCCCTTCGCCGATCCGGAATTGCTCAGCGTGGCCGCGGCGTTCGATCGCTTTGCCGGAATCGATCTGCTGGCGACCATTGCGGACGGTGAGGGCGATCGCGCCGCACTGGCTGCGGCAGCGGATGGCAAAGTGCGGATCAGCGAGGACGACACCTGGTCGGACATTTTCAGCAAGGTGCTGGTCGAGCATGTCGAACCCAAGTTGGGGCAGGGCCGCATGACCGTGCTGTTCGATTATCCCGCGCCGGAAGCCGCTTTGGCGCGGACCAAGCCGGGTGATCCGCGCGTCGCCGAACGCTTCGAGGTCTATGCCTGCGGCGTTGAGCTTGCGAATGGCTTCGGCGAACTGACCGATGCCGATGAGCAGCGCCGGCGTTTCGAAGAATCGATGGATGAGAAGCAGCGGCGCTATGGCGAGCGCTATCCGCTCGACGAGGAATTTCTGGAAGCTGTAGCTGCAATGCCGCCGGCCTCCGGCGTGGCGCTCGGCTTCGACCGGCTGGTGATGCTGGCCTCGGGGGCGACGCGGATCGATCAGGTGGTATGGACGCCGCCGGCGGGGGCGCGATGACACGGGCGTTGAAAATCGCGGCGACGCTGCGGCAGCCGGCCGAACTGGTCGCCCACGGGCTAGTGCCGGAAACCGTTCTCGCCGATCTGGAAAAAGTCGCGGCGCGTTATGCCGTGGCGGTGACACCTGCAGTGGCAGAGTTGATCGACGTCAGCGATCCCGACGATCCCATCGCGCGGCAATACATTCCGAGCGCCGACGAATTGATCGCGCAGCCGGAAGAGAACGCTGATCCGATCGGCGACCATGTCTATTCGCCGGTCGATGGCATCGTGCATCGCTATCCCGATCGCGTGCTGTTCAAGCTCGTGCATGTCTGCGCTGTGTATTGCCGGTTCTGTTTTCGCCGCGAAATGGTCGGGCCTGGCAAGGAGACCGCGCTGTCGCGCGAAGCCTATGCAAGCGCGCTGGAATACATCCGGACGCACGCCGAAATTTGGGAGGTGATCCTCACCGGCGGCGATCCGCTGATGCTGTCGCCGCGGCGGCTAGGCGAGATCATGAACGACCTGGCTGCCATCGAGCACGTCAGGATCATCCGGATTCACACCCGCGTGCCCGTGGCCGATCCCGCGCGGATCAATGCCGAGATGGTGGCGGCCTTGAAGGTGGCGGGAGCAACGACGTGGGTTGCGCTGCATGCCAATCATCCGCGCGAGTTGACGGAGCAGGCCCGTGTTGCCTGCGCGCTGATGGTGGATGCCGGGATTCCGCTGGTCAGCCAGTCGGTGCTGTTGCGCGGCGTCAACGACAATGCCGCGACGCTGGAGGCGCTGATGCGCGGCTTCGTCGAATGCCGCATCAAGCCGTATTACCTGCATCACGGCGATCTCGCGCCCGGCACCGCACATCTGCGCACCACGCTGGAAAAAGGCCAGGAATTGATGCGGGCGCTACGCGGCCGCGTCTCCGGACTATGCCAGCCGGACTACGTGCTCGATATCCCCGGCGGCCATGGCAAGGCGCCGGTTGGTCCGAATTACCTGTCGGGCGCGAATTCTTTATCGCAGGCAAATTCTTTGCTCCAGGAAGGTGAACCGCATCCTGAATTGCGCTATCGTGTCGTCGATTATTGCGGCGACGTTCACCTTTATCCTCCGAACCCGTGACCGGACGAGGAGTTGACAATGGCCGAGCTGGAGCCGCCGGAGGACCAGGGCAACCGCGCAACCGAGAACGCGGTGATGCTTGGCTTCTTCGTGGTGCTGGTGGCGGCGGGAGTCTGGTTGCTCGGCACCATGGCCGATGTGCGCAAGGCGCAGGACTGTGCGGCACAGGGTCGCCGCAACTGGGCACCCATCGAAATTCCGGATCGTCCGCGCTAGACTGTGTTCCCGG
>JAQGKA010000460.1 GCA_028290355.1 Tardiphaga sp.
GGAGCATACAATGCCGCGTTTGTTCACCGGACTGGAAATACCGGCCGAGATTGGCCAGACCTTATCCAATTTGCGTGGCGGCCTCCCCGGCGCACGCTGGATCGACCCCGAGAACTATCACGTCACCCTGCGCTTCATCGGCGACATCGACGGCACCGCGGCGAATGAAATCGCCTCGCTGCTGGTTCGCGTCAACCGCAAGCCGTTCGACGTGGCATTGCAGGGGCTGTCGAGTTTCGGCGGCAGAAAACCGCGCGCGGTGGTCGCCTCGGTGGTGCCGAGCCGGCCGCTGATCGAGCTGCAGGCGGAATTGGAGCGATTGATCCGGCGCTGCGGGCTCGACCCCGAAGGCCGCAAATTCACCCCGCACGTCACGCTGGCACGTTTGCGCGATGCTTCCAATCAGGACGTCGCCGACTATCTCTCGGTGCGCGGCTATTTCCCGACCCGCGTCTTCAAGGCCTCGCGCTTCGTGCTGTTCTCGTCGCGCGCGTCCACTGGCGGTGGCCCCTATGTGGTCGAGGATTCCTACGCGCTGAGCGCGTAGGACATAGGCCTCACAACGACAACAACTGTCGTCACCCGGCTTGACCGGGTGACCCAGTATTCCGCGCCGCCAGTGTTGGAGTCTCAACGCCTCCGAATACTGGATCCCCGCATTCGCGGGGATAACTGACAACTGAGTGCGCGGAGGGACAGCACCCCCGCATAGCCCCTCGACCAATTCGCATCTTGCATTTTTCGTCCGCGTGAGGCCGTTAGGCCCTCATGTCATCCGCCCCGCCCACCTCCTTCCGCAAACAATACCAGGCGCTCGTTTCCTCCGGCGCCATCGAGGCCGATCCGGCGCAGGCGCGCGCGGTCGAGGCCATCGCTGCGCTGGATGCGACGCTGGCCAGCTACAAGCCGCCGCGCAAGCAGGGGTTTCTGGGCCGGCTGTTCGCCGACAAGAACGGCGGACCGCCGCGCGGGCTTTACGTCCATGGCGAGGTCGGCCGCGGCAAGACCATGCTGATGGATCTGTTCTTCCAGAGCAGTTCGGTCCGCCACAAGCGTCGCGCGCATTTCCACGAGTTCATGGCCGAAGTGCATGAGCGCATCTACGGTTTTCGCCAGAACATCGCCCGCGGCGAGATCGCTGACGGCGATGTCATCGCGCTGACCGCGAATTCGATCTTCGACGAAGCGTGGTTGTTGTGCTTCGACGAATTCCACGTTACCGACATTGCCGATGCGATGATCCTGGGCCGATTGTTCTCGCGGCTGTTCGACCTCGGCACCGTGGTGTTCGCGACCTCCAACGTGGCGCCGGTCGATCTCTACAAAGGCGGGCTGAACCGCGCGCTGTTTCTGCCCTTCATCACCCAGATCGAAGAACACATGGAGGTGCTGCGGCTGGATTCGCGCACCGACTTCCGGCTGGAAAAACTCGCCGGCATGAAAACCTGGCTGGTGCCGGCCGATCAGGCCGCCGAAGCCGCACTCGACAAGGCCTTTGCCAAACTCACTGGCGGCGCGCCCGGCAGACCGCACGATATCTCCATCAAGGGCCGCACGCTGCATGTGCCGCGCGAGGCGCAGGGCGTCGCGCGGTTCTCCTTCGGCGATCTCTGCGAAAAGCCGCTTGGTGCCTCCGACTATCTGCGGCTGGCGCATGACTATCACACGCTCTTCATCGACCGCATTCCCATGATGGATTACGGCGACCGCAACGCCGCCAAGCGCTTCATTGCGCTGATCGACACGCTTTATGACAATGCGGTGAAGCTGATGGCCTCGGCCGCGGCCGAACCGCACGCGCTGTATCAGGCCAGCGAAGGTTTCGAGGCGATGGAATTCGCCCGGACGTCGTCAAGGTTGTTCGAAATGGGTTCGGAGACCTATCTGGCGCTGCCCCATGGTCGCGGCGATTCCACCGCCAGCGGCTCCAGCACCGGGCTGGTCGAGACTTAAAGCTCATGCTTGTCATTCCGGGGCGCGCTTCAGTCGACGCAGCCGACGGGAGCGCGAACCCGGAATCCGGAAATGTTCAGCCATCTCGGGATTCCGGGTTCGCTCGCAGCTTGCGCTGCTCCCGCCCCGGAATGACAAATTCGCCAATAGAAATCTGCAATGCAGATCGGCGCTCGACAATTGGGCAGGCACCGACTTGAACGGTTTCCGCGAAAGGGATAACCAGCCAGTCAGCTTTTCCTCCTCCCCTCCTCTTCAATCGGGCTCAAAGGACAGATTTCCCATGGCGCGCAACAAGATTGCATTGATTGGCTCCGGTCAGATCGGCGGAACGCTGGCTCACCTGATCGGCCTGAAAGAACTCGGCGACGTGGTGATGTTCGACATCGCCGAGGGCGTGCCGCAGGGCAAATCGCTCGATATCGCGCAGTCCTCCCCGGTCGATGGCTTCGACGCCCACTTCACCGGCGCCAATTCCTATGAAGCGCTGGAAGGCGCCGACGTCTGCATCGTCACCGCCGGCGTACCGCGCAAGCCCGGCATGAGCCGCGACGATCTTCTCAGCATCAACCTCAAGGTGATGGAGCAGGTTGGCGCCGGCATCAAGAAATACGCCCCGAATTCCTTCGTGATCTGCATCACCAACCCGCTCGATGCGATGGTCTGGGCGCTGCAGAAGTCCTCGGGCATGCCGCCGAAGATGGTGGTCGGCATGGCCGGCGTGCTGGATTCCTCGCGCTTCCGCTACTTCCTTGCCGACGAATTCAACGTCTCGGTGGAAGATGTCACCGCCTTCGTGCTCGGCGGCCACGGCGATACCATGGTGCCGCTGGTGAAATATTCCACGGTGGCCGGTATTCCGCTGCCTGACCTGATCAAGATGGGCTGGACCTCACAGGCCCGCATCGACGAGATCGTCGACCGCACCCGCAACGGCGGCGCCGAGATCGTCAACCTGCTCAAGACCGGTTCGGCGTTCTACGCGCCCGCCGCCTCCGCCATCGCCATGGCCGAGAGCTACCTGCGCGACAAGAAGCGCGTACTGCCCTGCGCGGCCTATCTCAACGGCGAATACGGCGTGAAGGACATGTATGTCGGCGTTCCCGTGGTGATCGGCTCCAAGGGTGTCGAGCGCATCGTCGAGATCGAACTCGCCGGCAAGGACCGCGAAGGTTTCGACAAGTCGGTTGCCTCCGTGCAGGGCCTGGTCGATGCCTGCAAGAAGATCGCGCCGGACCTGCTCGGCGGCTAAACCAAACTCAATTAACCGGCACCCCTCGGGGTGCCGGTTCTGCATCTGGCGACGTTGGCAGGCACCACCAAGAACCTCGGGCCAACCAGCACTGCAATATGGACTCTGTCGGCTTTGACTTGCGGTATGCTTGGCATACGGTATACCAGTTCAAAAATGACATAGATTCCAGGTTCACCATCCGGGGTTCGGGAGCGACTTATGAACATCCATGAATATCAAGCGAAAGCAGTGCTGAAGGAATTCGGCGTGCCCGTCTCCAAGGGCGTGCCGATCCTCAAGGCCGAGGAAGCCGAAGCCGCCGCCAAGCAGCTCGGCGGTCCGTTGTGGGTGGTGAAGAGCCAGATCCACGCTGGCGGCCGCGGCAAGGGCAAGTTCAAGGAAGCCTCGGCCGGCGAGAAGGGCGGCGTCCGCCTTTCCAAGTCGATCGAGGAAACCAAGCAGTTCGTGAAGGAGATGCTCGGCGCGACGCTGGTAACCGAGCAGACCGGCCCCGCCGGCAAGCAGGTCAACCGCATCTACCTGGAAGACGGCTCCGACATCGAGAAAGAGTTCTACCTGTCGCTGCTGGTCGATCGTGAAACCTCGCGGATCGCCTTCGTGGTCTCCACCGAAGGCGGCATGAACATCGAGGATGTCGCGCACAACACGCCTGAGAAGATCGTGACCTTCTCGGTCGATCCGGCCACTGGCGTGATGCCGCACCATGGCCGCACCGTGGCGCAGGCCCTCGGACTGAAGGGCGATCTCGCCAAACAGGCCGAGAAGCTGATCGCGCAGCTCTATACAGCGTTCGTGGCCAAGGACATGGACATGCTGGAGATCAATCCGCTGATCGTCTCCAAGACCGGCGAACTGAAGTGCCTGGACGCCAAGATGTCGTTCGACTCCAACGCGCTGTATCGCCACCCGGAGATCGTCGCGCTGCGCGATACCACCGAGGAAGACGCCAAGGAGATCGAGGCGTCGAAATACGACCTTGCTTACATCGCACTCGACGGCACCATCGGCTGCATGGTCAACGGCGCCGGCCTGGCGATGGCCACCCTCGACATCATCAAGCTGTACGGCGAAAGCCCGGCCAACTTCCTCGACGTCGGCGGCGGTGCCACCGAGGAGAAGGTGACCGCGGCGTTCAAGATCATCACCTCCGATCCCAGCGTAAAGGGCATCCTCGTCAACATCTTCGGCGGCATCATGAAATGCGACATCATTGCCGCCGGCGTCGTTGCCGCGGTGAAGACCGTCGGCCTCAAGGTGCCGCTCGTCGTCCGCCTCGAAGGCACCAATGTCGAGGAAGGCAAGAAGATCATTCGTGAATCCGGCCTGAACGTGCTGCCCGCCGACGATCTCGACGACGCCGCGCAGAAGATCGTCAACGCCGTGAAGGGAAAGTAAGCCGATGTCAGTTCTCATCGACAAAAATACCAAGGTGATGTGCCAGGGCTTCACCGGCAAGAACGGCACCTTCCACTCCGAGCAGGCTATCATCTACGGCACCAAGATGGTCGGCGGCACCTCGCCCGGCAAAGGCGGCTCCAAGCACCTCAACCTGCCGGTGTTCGACACCGTGGCCGAGTGCCGCGACAAGACCGGCGCCGACGCCAGCGTGATCTACGTGCCGCCGCCGGGCGCAGCCGACGCGATCTGCGAGGCGATCGATGCGGAAATCCCGCTGATCGTCTGCATCACCGAAGGCATCCCGGTGCTCGACATGGTGCGCGTGAAGCGTTCGCTGTCCGGCTCCAAGTCGCGTCTGATCGGGCCGAACTGCCCGGGCGTCGTCACCGCCGGCGAATCCAAGATCGGCATCATGCCGGCCAACATCTTCAAGCCCGGCAATGTCGGCATCCTGTCGCGTTCCGGCACGCTGACCTATGAAGCCGTGTTCCAGACCACCCAGGCCGGCCTCGGCCAGACCTCGGCGGTCGGCATCGGCGGTGATCCGGTCAAGGGCACCGAGTTCATCGATATCCTGGAGATGTTCCTCGCCGACGAAAAGACCCACTCGATCATCATGATCGGTGAAATCGGCGGTTCGGCGGAAGAAGATGCGGCCCAGTTCATCAAGGACGAAGCCAAGCGTGGCCGCAAGAAGCCGATGGTCGGCTTCATCGGCGGCGTGACCGCTCCTCCCGGACGCCGCATGGGCCATGCCGG
>JAQGKA010000472.1 GCA_028290355.1 Tardiphaga sp.
TGACTCGTCCGACCATTGCGATCACCATGGGAGACCCGGCGGGCATCGGCCCCGAGGTCATCATGAAGGCGCTGGCCCAGCCGTATGCACACGAGATCTGTAATCCACTGGTGATCGGCGATGCCAATCGCCTGCGCAAGGCCGGCAAGGCCGTCGGAGTAGCACTCGATGTTGACTCTCTGACCGATGCCAGCGAAGCTAACTTCTCGTCGAAGGCGGTGCAGTGCGTTGACCTGAAGCTGGTGCCGGACGATCTGCCGTTCGGCAAGATGTCGCCGATCGCAGGCGAGGCGGCCTATCGCTACATTGAGAAGGCCGTGCAGGTGGTGCAGGCGGGAATCGCGCAGGGTATCTGCACCGCGCCGCTCTCCAAGGAAGCGCTGCATGCGGCCGGCCACAAATATCCTGGGCATACGGAGCTGCTGGCGCATCTGACCGGCACGCCGGAAGTGTCGATGATGCTAGTGTCGCCGAAGCTGCGCGTCATTCATGTCACCACCCATATCGGCCTGATCGACGCCATCAAGAAGATCGAGCCGGGTCTGGTCGAGCGCGTGATCACGCGCGGCCACGACGTGCTGATCAAGGCGGGCATCGCCAGGCCGAAGATCGGCGTCTGCGCGATCAATCCGCATGCCGGCGAGAACGGCCTGTTTGGTCAGGGTGAAGAAGCCGAGAAGATCACGCCTGCGGTCGAAGCCTGTCAGCGCAAGGGCTGGGACGTGCATGGCCCGCTGCCCGCTGACACGCTGTTCTTCCTGGCCGGCCGCGGCGACTACGACATGGTGGTCGCGATGTATCACGATCAGGGCCATGGACCCATCAAGGTGCTGGGGCTGGAAGCCGGTGTGAACATCACTGTTGGTCTGCCGGTGATTCGGACCTCGGTCGATCACGGCACCGCCTTTGACATCGCGGGCAAGGGCATCGCCGACGAGCGCAGCCTGATCGAGGCGCTGCGGCAGGCGGTCGATCTCGCGCCGAAGAAGGCGGCCTGAGAGAAGGCGAACTGAGCGAAGATGTTCGCACGGCCGATGCATCGTGCTATTCATCGGCTGTGCCGCGAGTCTGACATGGTCGAACTCGGCTGAGGGCAATGGGTCTGCCAGCGGAGTGAGTCTGAGGTTCGATGTCGATGCGAAGCAAGGAGCGTCACGGTCGTCTGTTGGAAGCACTGAACTCCGGAGAGATCGATGTCGACGATCTCGCGCGGCGCTTTGACGTCTCCGCCTCCACCGTGCGGCGCGACCTGCAGCATCTCTCCAAGAACAATGCCGTGCGCCGCACCTATGGCGGCGCCATTCTCACCGGCCATGCGATTGAGACGACGCTTGAGCAGCGCCTTGCGGTGCAGGGCAAGGAGAAGCAGGCGATCGCCCGCGCGGCGATCGATCTGATCGCGGATGGCGACACGCTGATCCTCGATGCCGGGTCGACGGTGGCGGCGTTCGGCCGGCTGCTGCAGCCGCGGCGGCTGCGCATCATCACCAACAATCTCGCGCTGCTGCCCTTCCTCGCCAAGGCTCCGGCCATTGAGCTTGTAGTGCTGGGCGGCGCGCTGCGCACCACCAGCATGAGCACCATGGGGCCGCTCGCCCATGAGGCGCTGCGCCGCATGACCGCGGACCGCGCCATCATGAGCGCCGACGGCGTGGTGAGCGGCCGTGGCCTGTGCGAGGCGGATCTCGAGCAGGTCGCGCTGAAGTCGCTGATGATGGAGCAGTCGAAAGAAGTCATCGTTCTCGCCGACGCCAGCAAGCTCGGCCGCGCCGAACAGATCGCCTGGGCGCCGCTGCCGCCGCGCTGGACTCTGGTGACGGATGTCGGCGCATCTGAGGAGCAGCGCAAGCATCTCGCCGATTCGGGAGCGCGCGTGATCGTTGCTGATGCTCGCTGAGCCCGGAATAAAGATCAACACGAGCCCCACAGACTTCTTTCCGATCGACCAGCTGCAGACGGAGCGGCTTAAGGGGAATCATTGGGAGATGTTCGGTGAGATTCTTGACGGCGAGGTCGGCGGCTAAGCTCGTAATGCCGGTTCAGCGAAGCATCAGGAGCGGGTCCCGCCGATGCGCTGGATCTGGATTGAAATCGCCCCCTGCGGGACAGCAATGCCCGGACGATTGCATGCTCGGCCGGATCCATGGTCAAGAGCGCGATCTCGACCGCGGTTGACGCACGAGATTCAGATCGCGTTTCATGTCTGCTTGCTATTAATCGATCGTCTGGTCAGTGATCGCGCTCATAGAGACAAAATACCCCTCTTCTCATAACCTGAGGCGGGTTCGTCCTCATTCAAGCGCGCTTCGACGGAGGCACGCGTGCGTTCAACCACCTCACAATAGGAGACCGCCGCGACGATTTGCGTCCGTAAGTGTCTTCGCAACACGCAGCATCTCCGGTAGTGCTTTGGTTCGGAATGCCTTGATGTCTATGCGGTTGGCGTCAATCGTGAGACTGATTCCGGCGATGACAGAGTTACCGGCACCAAACACCGGCGCCGC
>JAQGKA010000473.1 GCA_028290355.1 Tardiphaga sp.
AACGCATAGGTGTCTTCTAGACCTCGCAATTGCGAAAGGTGAGCCCGCAGGCTTAGATGTTTCCATGACAGATTCCTCGCGCTTCACCATCACGCTGGCCCAGCTCAACCCGATCGTGGGCGATATCGCCGGCAACGCCGCCAAGGCGCGCGCCGCGCGGGCGCAGGCCAAAGCCGATGGCGCGGCTTTGGTCGTATTGTCGGAATTGTTCATCGCCGGCTATCCGCCGGAAGATCTGGTGCTGAAGCCGTCGTTTCAGGCCGCATGCCGTGCCGCGATCGAAGAGCTGGCGCGCGAAACCGCCGATGGCGGCCCGGCGATGCTGATCGGCTCGCCCTGGGTCGATGACGGCAAGCTCTACAATGCCTGTGCGTTGCTCGACGAAGGCCGAATCGTGGCGCTGCGTTTCAAGGCCAACCTGCCCAACTACGGCGTGTTCGACGAAAAGCGCGTGTTCGCCCGCGGTCCCGCCGCCGGGCCGCTGACGATCCGCGGCGTCCGCGTCGGCGTGCCGATCTGCGAAGATACCTGGATGGAGGAGTCCAGCGACTACGAGAACGTGGTGGAGTGCCTGGCCGAGACTGGTGCGGAGATCCTGGTCGTGCCGAACGGTTCGCCCTATGCGCGCGACAAGACCGACATCCGGCTCTCGATGGCCGTCGCCCGCATCACCGAGAGCAATTTGCCGCTGGTCTATCTTAACCAGGTCGGCGGTCAGGACGAACTGGTGTTCGACGGCGCATCGTTCGTGCTGAATGCCGACCGCACGCTCGGCGCGCAGCTTCCCGCCTTTGCCGAAAGCATCACCACGCTGCACTTCCATAAAACCGCCGACGGCTGGCGCTGCGATGGGCCGGTCGCGCCGGTGCCGGAGGGCGACGAGGGCGACTACACCGCCTGCGTGCTCGGCCTGCGCGACTACGTGCAGAAGAACGGCTTCCCCGGGGTGCTGATGGGCGTTTCCGGCGGCATCGACTCCGCGCTGTGCGCGGCGATCGCCGTCGATGCGCTTGGTGCCGAGCGCGTGCGCGGCGTGATGCTGCCATTTCGCTTTACCGCACAGGTCTCGTTGGACGATGCGGCGCAGCTCGCGAAGGCGCTCGGCATTCGCTACGAGGTGCTACCAATTGCGCAAGCCGTCAACGGTTTCGAGGAGATTCTGTCCGGCACCTTTGCCGGATTGCCGCGCGACATCACCGAGGAAAATCTGCAGGCCCGCACCCGCGGCACGCTGTTGATGGCGATCTCCAACAAGACCGGTGCGATGGTGGTCACGACAGGCAACAAGTCGGAAATGTCGGTGGGCTACGCCACGCTCTACGGCGACATGAATGGCGGTTTCAATCCGATCAAGGACATTTACAAAACCGAGGTGTTCCGGCTCTCCACGCTGCGAAATTCATGGAAGCCCGATGGCGCGCTGGGCCCTTCCGGCGAAGTCATCCCGGTCAACATCATCGTGCGTCCGCCGACGGCGGAGCTGCGCGAAAACCAGACCGACCAGGACTCGCTGCCGCCCTATGACGTGCTCGACGCCATCCTCGAACGGCTGGTGGAACGCGAGGAGCCGCTGTCGGCAATCGTCGCCGAAGGGTTTGACCGCGATGTGGTGCTGCGGATAGACCGGCTACTGAACATCGCCGAGTACAAGCGGCGCCAGGCCGCGCCCGGCGTCAAGGTGACGCGCAAGAATTTTGGCAGGGATCGCCGCTATCCCATCACCAACAAGTTTCGCGACCTGGCCATAGCCTTGCCGAAGCCCGACGAGGCGCTGGTGTCCCGCGCCAGCCGCGGCTCTGCCGAAGCGTTCGAGGGCTAGCGCTCGTTAGTAGCGTTATCGCGTCGTCGGAATAAACGTCGGTCCTACCGAACGGATCGGCTTGTTTGGATCGGCGGGAGTCGCCGGAGCCGCAGCGGCCGGCGTTTCCACCGGCGCAGGGGCGACGCCCTTCTTCTGCGCGGCGGGGCTGCCCTTGGCCGGCGGCAGGGACATCTTCTTCGCGCGTTCTTCGGTAACGATGATGTCGCCGTTCTCGGCAGCGGCCTTGTCGTCGATGTTCTTCAGCGCTTCCGACCAGGTCTGTCCCTGAGCCTTGCAGGAGCAGGACGGATTGAATTCGGTGCGATACTTGAAGGCATTCGGCGACGACGAATAGGGCTGGCCGTTGATCGACACCGCGGCGTTCATGTCCTCGCCGGGATTGCGATAGCTGAACAAGTTGGCGTCTGACGCGGGGCACAGGCTCTTGCAGGTCCTCTCGTCGTCGGCAAAACGGCTTTGCACAGTGGCGAACGAGATCGGGAAATAGAAACCGTCGCAGGTGCGCACGCAGACGGTGCGGTAGGTGCCCGATGGCGCACCGGTCCCGGCGTCCATCGGCGGCAAGCCCGGGCTGGGCTCGTTGTTGCCGAAGAGGTTATTCAGAAAGTTGCCGGGGCCGGAGCTACTGCGCGCCGCGGCGGCATATTGCGGGCCGCAATTGTTCTGCGCCAGCGCCAGCAGCACCGAGCGGCGCTGGCTGTCGCGATCCGAACTGCCGGGAATGCCGACACGGAGCCGCTCGAGGTTGCCGGTGATCTGGTCGAGATTGCCGCGCATCTGCTGGATCTGGGTGTTGACCGGACCGCACTGCGCCGACTGGCCATTGAACAGCGAGAAGAAACCGGAACTGTCGCAGCCCATCCTCTTGGCCTGCGACGTCACGCGATCGAGTTCGCCCTGCTGCTTGGCAGCTGCCTCCTCGTAGCGCCGGATCTGCTCAGCCTTGGCGGGGTCGCCACCGCCGCCGCGATCGATGGTCGAGAGTTGCCCTTCGAGCCGTTGGCACATCGGATTGACAGGCGCGCCCTGCAGCGGCGGCTGGCCGGGCGGAAGGCCTTGGGCATTGGCGTCGAAGCTCAGAACAGCAGCGCCGAGCAAGACGGCGCCGGCCAAGGTCCAGCGGGAGAGGGAGGCGATCAGTGTGTCAGACATATCCGGCCATGCAGTAAGTCAGAACAAAGAGGCGCGGGGTGGACGACATCTCAAACCGCTACCGACGTTGCCGAATTCGCCCGGTAAAGCGGG
>JAQGKA010000510.1 GCA_028290355.1 Tardiphaga sp.
TTCACGCTGTGCTCGGCGACGAAATAAATCGGCCGCGCCTTCAGTTCGGAGAGGATCTTGCCGATATATTCGCCGACGATGCCGATCATGATCAGCTGCACGCCGCCGATCGTCATCAGGCCGACCATCAGCGACGGATAGCCCGGCACCGACTTGCCGGTGCTCAAGGTCTCCCACAGGATCGTCAATCCGAACAGAAACGCGCCGAAGGCGAGCAGTAATCCAAGCAGGCTGGCGAAGCGCAGCGGCGCCACCGAGAACGAGGTCAGGCCCTCGATCGAGAGGCCGATCAGCTGTCGTGGATTGAACGACGTGACGCCATGCTCGCGTGCCGCCGGTTCGTAGTCGACGCGTAGTTGTTTGAAGCCGATCCAGGTGGCGAGGCCCTTGAAGAAGCGGTTGCGCTCGGGCAACTGGCGCAAGGCCGCCGCGGCACGCGGCGACAGCAGGCGGAAATCGCCGGCGTCTTCCGGAATTTTCTGGCGCGCGCCCCAATTGATCAGCTTGTAGAAACCGTGCACGGCCGCGCGGCGCAGGGCCGACTCGTCGTCACGATGCGCCTTGGCGGTATAGACCACGTCATAGCCGTCATCGATCCAGTGCCCCACCAACGTTTCGACCATTGTCGGCGGATGCTGGCCGTCGCCGTCCATGAACAGCACGGCGCCGCGGGTGGCGTGATCGAGCCCCGCCATCATGGCGGCTTCCTTGCCGAAGTTGCGCGACAGCGACACCACCTGCACGTCGAGTGCGGTGGCCGGAAGCGCGCGGGCGACGCCGAGTGTGCCGTCGACGCTGCCGTCATCGACATAGACGACTTCGCTGGCGACGCCGTGGCGCTGCTTCAGCGTCATCGCCAGCGCGCTCAGCCGCTCGTGAAAGAAGGCGAGGCCGGGCGCCTCGTTGTAGACGGGTACCACGATCGACAGACCCAGCGCCGCCGCGGTCGCAGCGTCGGTCGACAAGCCAGAAACGTCACTGCCCAGCATCATCGATCAGGTTCCAGACATCTGAAGTCATGCACGTAACATATGGTAATCGCCGCCAGATGTCGCCAGCAGCAACACCGGTTGCTGCGCTACGCTCTACTGCCGCAAGAATGCCTCAAGCTTGGCGAATAGCGGATTCTCGCGGTCCAGCACATAGTCCAGCGATGCCACCGACACCGTGTCCGCGCCGTGGAGGCGCAGGAAACTGCCGAGCGCATAGATCTGCGCCGGTGGGCAATGCAGGGTGATCATGCCCGACGAGGTCGGCCCGCCGAACGGCGATACCACGCCGAAGCGGTTGTGCGCTTCGGCCAGTAGTGCGGCGTCGCAGCCCGCAAAGCGGGTGCGGACTTCCTTGTACTTGCTGGCGCGGGCGCGGGCGGCGATATGGTCGAGGATGATGCTTGCGGTCTGGCGCGCGTCATCGCTCCAGTCGGCGTCGCGCGAGGCGACGAGATTGGCCTGGCTGCGCAGGATCACGCCGTCGTCGAGTACTTTGAGGCCGTTGGCGACCAGTGTCGCGCCGGTGGTGGTGATATCGACGATCATTTCGGCGGTGCCGGTGCCGGGCGCGCCTTCGGTGGCGCCGGCGCTCTCCACGATGCGGTAATCGACCACGCCATGGGAGGCGAAGAAGTTGCGCGTCAGGTTGATGTACTTGGTGGCGACGCGCATGCGGCGGTTGTGCTGCGCGCGAAAGCCGGTGGAGACGTCGTCAAGATCGGCCATGGTGCGGACGTCGATCCAGGCCTGCGGCACGGCGACGACCACATTGGCGTTGCCGAAGCCGAGGCCCTCGATCAGCGCGACGCGCTTGTCGACATCGACGATGCTCTCGCGCAGCAGGTCCTCGCCGGTGACACCGAGATGGACGGCGCCGCGCGCCAGCTGCGAGGCGATCTCGCTCGCGGAGAGGTAAGCGATCTCGACATTGTCGAGGCCGGCGATGGTGCCGCGGTAGTCGCGGGCGCCGCGCGGTTTTGCCAGCGACAGGCCGGCGCGAGTGAAGAACGCCTCGGCGTTTTCCTGCAGCCGGCCCTTCGAGGGAACGGCAAGTACGAACGGAGTTGTCATGACGCGCTCCCGGTGGATCCGGTTGCGGCGGCGTTGCGGCGAACCTGTGTCAAAGCCTCGATCCAGATCGAGAAGCCAACCGCCGGAATCGGCGTGCTCGATCCGAGCTGGGTCAGCAGTCCATCGTAGCGTCCGCCCGCGACCAGCGGCTCGACGCCGTTGCCCTTGCGGTGCAGTTCGAATTCGAAGCCGGTGTAGTAATCGAGGCCGCGGCCGAACGAGGTCGAGAACCGGGTCTTCGCGGTGTCGATGCCGCGCGCGGCCATGAAGCCGATCCGGCTTTCGAACTGGTCGATGGCGGCGGTGAGATCGAGCTTGGCATCGGCGGCGAGCGCGCGCAGCTGTGCCAGTGCGTCGTCGGGATCGCCTGAGATGGCGAGGAAGCGCTTGATCAGCGCCAGCGCGTCGCGCGGCAGCGCGCCGCCCTTCAGCGTCGATTGTTCGAGGAAGCGGTCGGCGATTTCCGCCACCGAGCGACCGCCGACATTGGTGGCGCCGGCGATCGACATCAGGTCGGTGACCAGCGCCAAAGCCGCCTTGCGGTCGGAGCCAGCAAGTGCCGCTAGCACGCCCTCATATTCGTTGCGGGTCGGCGAGGTCGCCAGCGTCAGCCGGCCGAGGTCCTGCTCCAGGCTGACCTTGCGGTTGAAATCCTTGATCAGGCGACGTTTCCAGACCGGATAGAGATCGAGCGCATCGATCAGGGCGGTGAACACAGCGACGTCGCCAGTGCGGATATCGATGTCGGTGAGGCCGAAGGCGGCGGTGGCCTCAAGGCCGAGCGCCAGCATCTCGGCGTCGGCGGCGGCGCGGTCCTGGCGGCCGAAGGATTCGATGCCGGCCTGCTGGAATTCGCTGGGGCAGCCGCCGCGATAGCGGAACACCGGGCCGAGATAACAGAAGCCGACCGGCTGGCCGGCGCGGGGGGAGGCCAAATAATCCCGCGCCACGGGAATGGTGAGGTCCGGGCGCAGGCAGAGTTCTTCGCCCGTCGCGTCGCTGGTCTGGTACAGGCTCTTGCGGATGTCTTCTCCGGAGAGGTCGAGGAACGGCTCGGCCGGCTGCAGGATCGCCGGCTCGGCCTTGAGGTAGCCGGCCTCGGCAAACGACAACAGCAGTGCGTCCGCCCATGCGGCGGATCCGGTCGCACGAGGGGCGGCGGTCTTGGTCATCTCGAAGTCCAGCATTCCAGCAGAGGATAAAGTTTCAGTCGGCGCAGCCCCTTAGCATGGCCGCCCGGG
>JAQGKA010000543.1 GCA_028290355.1 Tardiphaga sp.
ACGGCGCCGCAGGCGGTCGAGCAGGCGTCGCGAAAATCCATGGGCGAACACGTCCGCGCGATGCTGGATTTCCAGAAGATGGGCGTACCCACCGTCGACTACGGCAACAACATTCGGCAGATGGCCAAGGAAGAAGGCGTCGAGAATGCCTTCGATTTTCCGGGCTTTGTACCGGCCTATATCCGGCCGCTGTTCTGCCGCGGCATTGGTCCGTTCCGCTGGGTCGCGCTATCGGGCGATCCCGAGGACATCTACAAGACCGACGCCAAGGTGAAGGAAATTCTCGGCGACAACAAAGCGCTGGTGAACTGGCTCGACATGGCGCGCGAGCGCATTCAGTTTCAGGGCCTGCCGGCACGGATCTGCTGGGTCGGCCTCGGCGATCGGCATCGCCTCGGCCTTGCCTTCAACGAGATGGTGGCCTCCGGCGAGTTGTCGGGACCGATCGTGATCGGCCGCGACCACCTGGATTCCGGCTCGGTCGCCAGCCCGAACCGCGAAACCGAAGCGATGAAGGACGGCTCCGACGCCGTCTCCGACTGGCCGCTGCTCAATGCGCTGCTGAACTGCGCATCCGGAGCGACGTGGGTATCGCTGCATCACGGCGGCGGAGTCGGCATGGGGTTTTCGCAGCACGCCGGCATGGTGATCGTCGCCGACGGCACACCGGAAGCAGCGAAGCGCATCGAACGCGTGCTGTGGAACGATCCCGCGTCAGGCGTGATGCGCCACGCCGATGCGGGCTACGAGTCGGCGATCGCCTGCGCCGAGGAATATGGCTTGAACCTGCCGAGCCTCGGCTGATCGAGCCGATGCGAATCCTGCGCGCCGCGAACTACAAGATGATGCCGTGGAAAAACGGCATGGGATCGACGACCGAGATCGCCGTCTCGCCGGAGGCCGAAGGCCTTGAGGGTTTCGACTGGCGCATCAGCATGGCGCGGGTCGAGACCGACGGGCCGTTTTCGCTGTTTCCCGACATCGATCGGACGCTACTGATACTGGAGGGCGACGGTATCATTCTCACGGTTGCCGACCGCGGACCTGTCCGGCTGGACCGCGAATCCATCCATTCGTTTCCCGGAGACCAGCCGACCTATGCCTCTTTGATCGGCGGCCCGATCGTCGATCTCAACGTCATGAGCCGGCGCGGCCGATTTCAACACAGCGTCAGCCGACTTGACCTGACCACGCCTCAGGTTTTTCCATCGCCGTCCGCTCTCACTGTGCTGCTCGTCGAACGAGGCGCGGTGACGGTACAGCATGGCTCGATCCTTGAAGTGCTGGCGGATTACGATGGCTTCGTGCTGGACCCGGGAGCCGGCCCCGTCCGCATGGAGTCCGCCGCATCGGCGCGGCTGGTCCTCATCGCATTCCGGTAATCAGGCGCTCTCGTACGGCGCAGGCCGATAATTCTTGCCCGAATAGCACCAACGACTATGTTGACCGGACGGGTCGATAAGCTCAGCCTTCCGAAACATTATTTCCGAAAGGGCTGTCTCATGGGATCTTTCAAGGGAAAGCATTTTCAGTCCGCTCTCGATGCGATCGAATCCATTCGTGGAGCTGATACTTCCGCAAGCGTTGGCAAAGTCATTTCCGATCTGGCCGGCGGCTTCGGCTACGATCACATCTGCTTTCTCGCCTCGACCGGCCACAAGCAATCGTTCGAAGAAAAAGTACTGCTGAAAGTCTGGCCGAAACCGTGGGCCGAGCAGTACCAGGCGTCGAACTTTTACGCATCCGATCCGGTAGCACCGCGGATCAGGCAGCGACCGGAATCTTTTACCTGGTCGGAACTCCGCCCCAGCGAAACCGATCCGGTTGCCAATTCGATCATGCAGATCGCAGCCGTCGATTACGGCCTCAAGCACGGCCTGTGCGCACCCGTTCACGGCATGAACGGATATCAAGCCGGCTTATCGCTTGCAGGACGAGAGGTCGAAGACACCGGGGAAGCGCGCGCCGCCATCGAACTGGTGACGATGTACGCGTTCAACCGGCTGGCCATCATCCGATCGCACCAGCCGGCGCCGCGCAAGGTTCTGACTCCGCGCGAGCGGGAGGTCATGAATTGGGTCGCGGCCGGCAAGACCGCATGGGACACCAGCGCGATCCTCAAAATCTCGGAAGACACCGTGAACAAGACCGTGTCCACGGCCATGAATAAGCTGAACGTTCATACCCGCGCCCAGGCTGTCGCCGTGTCGATCCGAACTGGCGAAATCGACCTTTGATTTGTCAATACCCTGTCCACGGAATAGTTGACCGCCTAGCGAACATGAAAGCTCCCCGCGTCACGGCACGCGGGGAGCTTTTTCATGATCAGGGTCGTCCACAACGGGAACAGCAGTCAATTCGCTGAGGTCATGGACCGGCAATTCCGGCTGCGGCACGAAGTGTTCGTTAAAGAGCGGGGCTGGACAGAATTCGACCGTGACGGCTTCCACGAGAAAGACCAGTACGACAACGAATCGGCCGTCTATGTGGTCGCCGCCGACGAAAGGAATAACGTGGCCGGCGGATTTCGGCTCTACCCCACGACCCTGCCCCACATGTTGGTGGAACACTTTCCGATCCTGGTCGATAGCGCCATTCCGCAGCGACGCGATGTGCTTGAGCTGACACGCTTTGCGATGCGCAAGACCGAGCGCCGAAGCCGGCATTACTTCGAACTCCTGGTCGCCATTCAGGAATATGGCCTCGACGAAGGCCTGGCCGGCTACACGTCGGTCATCAACCCATTGCGCCTTCCGATCCTGCAGGGCTTCGGATTCGACATCGAACCGCTTGGACTTCCCCAGATGATTCAGGGTGAAGCGGCGATCGCCGTCCTGTTCAGCGTCAGCGAGAGTTGCCTGTCCCGCGTCCGCAAGTCCGTTAACATCGAGACGTCGGTGCTTGACGACGCGGTCGCCAACCGCCGGATCGCTTGAGATGTCGTTGATTCATCTCAGGGTGATTGAGGGAAGAGCCCACGAAGACAACCTCGTGACAACCATCCTGCATGCGATCAAGGTGGCGGAGGCGTGCCGATCGGACACGACCGTCGAGATTCTCAAGATGGCACTGTTGAACGAAGGAATTCGGCTGGCAGCCTATCTCAACCAGGACAATGCAGCAGCCGCCGACGACCACGAAAGGTCGGCCGCGAGACTGAGCAAGGGCGAGTGAAGCCGAATCTGGCGTATCAACCACCCATTGGCGGTAGCCGGCGATAAGCCGACCGCAGCATCAACTCGCGCAGTCAGAGGCTCGTGCCCTGAGCAGCATGGCTTGATTTCGTGGGAGAAATGGTGCCCAGGGGCGGGATCGAACCACCGACACTGCGATTTTCAGTCGCATGCTCTACCAACTGAGCTACCTGGGCGCCGCCCCGGATCAGGTCCAGGGAGCGCCGGTTTATAGTCAGGCTGGCGGGCCCTGTCCACCCGCCCTGCGGCGATTGCTTGGGAAGCGGATTTTGTCGTCAAAACAACGGGAAATGGCAGGTTCGGGCGTGATCAGGCAGCCGGCGTCAGGGCCACACGAGACAAATCCCCTATTCAGCGTCTTCGTCATCGTCCGTGCTGGCGGGAATCGCATAGGAATTCGACAGCCAGCGGTTCAGATCGACGTCGCGGCAGCGCTCGGAGCAAAACGGCTTTGAGGCCTCAGCCGAGGGTTTGCCGCAGA
>JAQGKA010000574.1 GCA_028290355.1 Tardiphaga sp.
TGCAGGGCGGGATCGTCGGTCGGGCCTTCGACGCCGAAATTGTTGCTGAGGTTGTCGCTGGAGCCGTCGCGGTTGTCCTCGCCATTGGCCTCGTTGTGCTTCTCGTTGTAGGCGAACAGGTCTGCCAACGTGAAACCGTCATGCACGGTGACGTGGTTGATGCCGGCGCGTTGTTTGCGGCCGTCATGATGGAAAACGTCGGAGGAGCCGGTCATGCGGCTGGAGACTTCGCCGATCAGGCTACCTTCGCCGCTCCAGTAGCGCCGCATGGCGCTGCGATACTTGTCGTTCCATTCCGACCATTGCGACGGATATGCGCCGACCTGATAGCCGCCCATGCCGAGATCCCAAGGTTCGGCGATCAGCTTCACCGAAGCCAGCACGGGATCCTGCCGGACCGCGGTGAGGAAGCCGCTGTTGCGGTCGAAACCGTTCGGGCCGCGTGCCAGCGTGGTGGCGAGGTCGAAGCGGAAGCCGTCGACGTGGCAGACCTCGACCCAGTAGCGCAGCGAATCCATCACCATCTGCAGCACGCGGGGGTGGGTGAGGTTGACCGAGCTGCCGCAGCCGGTGAAGTCGTCGTAGAAACGCGGATTGTCCGGCATCAGCCAGTAGTAGGAGGAGTTGTCGATGCCGCGATAGGACAGGGTGGGGCCGAGATGATTGCCTTCGGCGGTGTGGTTGTAGACCACGTCGAGGATCACCTCGATGCCGGCGTCATGCAGGCGGGCCACCGTGGTGCGGAACGAATCCAGCGGGTTGTCCTGGCCGTAGCGCGCTTCCGGCGCGAAGAACGACAGCGAATTGTAGCCCCAGTAGTTTACGAGCTTGAGTTCGACCAGGCGGCGGTCGTCGACGAAGCTGTGCACCGGCAGCAGTTCGACCGCGGTGACGCCGAGCCGCTTGAGATGATCGATCATCGCCGGCGACGACAACCCGCGATAGGTGCCGCGCAGGCCCGGCGGCACGTCCTTGCGCGTCTGGGTCAGGCCCTTGACGTGGGCTTCGTAGATGATGGTGTCTTCCCACGGCACGCTCGGCCGGGATTCCTTGCGGCCCCAGTTGAACGTCTCGTCGACCACGACGGCCTTCGGCATGCCGCGGGCATTGTCGCGGCGGTCGAAGGACAGGTCTTCGCGGGCGCTGCCGGTGCGGTAGCCGAAATGCGCATCGCTCCACACCAGCCGTCCCGCCAGCTTCTTGGCATAGGGATCGAGCAGCAACTTGTGCGCATTGAAGCGATGGCCATGCTCGGGTTCATAAGGGCCATGGACGCGATAGCCGTAGAGCTGGCCGGGCGAGACGTCGTTGAGATAGCCGTGCCAGACGTCCTCGTTGCGCTCCGGCAGCGCGATGCGTTCCAGCTCGCGGCGGCCCTGGCTGTCGAACAGGCAGAGTTCGACCTTGTGCGCGGTCGCCGAAAACAACGCAAAGTTGGTTCCCCTGCCGTCCCAGCTTGCACCGAGGCGAGAGGGCGTGCCGGCGGATACTCTCATGCCTAGAATTCCGGTACGAGAAAGATAGCGGCCAGTGGCGGAAGCGTGAGATTGAGCTCAGGCACCAGACCCGATGTCACGACCTCGCCGGAATTGCCGACATTGCTGCCGCCGTAATGCGCGGCGTCGGAATTCAGCACCTCGCGCCACTTGCCGGGGAACGGCACGCGGACGCGATAATCGCGATAGACGTTGGGCGAGAAATTCACCACCACGAGGCACTGCGCGCGCGGATTGGCGCCCTTGCGCAGCCAGGCGAACACATTGCTGGCAGCGTCCTCGGTGATCACCCATTCGAACCCGGCGGGGTCGCAATCCAGTTCGTGCAGCGCGGGCTGGTTGCGGTACAGCTCGTTGAGATCGCGGATCAGCGAGTGGATGCCGGCATGCTTGTCCTGCTCCAGCAAATGCCAGTCCAGCGAACGATCGTGATTCCACTCGCGCTCCTGCGCAAATTCGCAGCCCATGAACATCAGCTTCTTGCCGGGGTGGCCGAACATGAAGGCGTAATAGGCGCGCAGGTTCGCAAAGCGCTGCCAGTCGTCGCCGGGCATCCGGCCGAGCAGCGAACGCTTGCCGTGCACGACCTCGTCATGGGACAGCGGCAGCACGAAGTTTTCCGAGAACGCGTATTGCAGCCCGAACAGGATGTCACCGTGATGGAATTTGCGGTGGATCGGATCCTTGCTGATGTAGTTCAGCGTGTCGTGCATCCAGCCCATGTTCCACTTGTAGCCGAAGCCGAGCCCGCCGAATTCCACCGGACGCGACACCTGCGGCCACGCGGTGGACTCCTCCGCCGCCGTGGTGGCGTTGGGAAAGCGCGCGAATACCTCGGTGTTGAAGCGGCGCAGAAAGCCGATGGCCTCGATGTTTTCGCGGCCGCCGTATTTGTTGGGAATCCAGGCACCGGCGTCGCGGCTGTAGTCGAGATACAGCATCGACGCCACCGCATCGACGCGTAGCCCGTCGATGTTGTAGCGCTCCAGCCAGAACAGCGCATTGGAGACCAGGAAGTTCACCACTTCGGTGCGGCCGTAATTATAGATCAGCGTGCCCCAGTCCATGTGGCGACCCTGCAGAGGGTTGGCATGCTCATAGAGCGAGGTGCCATCGAATACGCCGAGGCCGTGCGGATCGTCCGGGAAATGGCCGGGCACCCAGTCGAGCACCACCGCGAGGCCCTCGGCGTGGCAGGCATCCACCAGCGCGGCGAAGTCTTCCGGCGTGCCGAAGCGGCTGGTCGGCGCATACATGCCGGTCGGCTGGTTGCCCCACGAACCGTCGAACGGATGTTC
>JAQGKA010000344.1 GCA_028290355.1 Tardiphaga sp.
CTTGCCGCCGTTGGACTTTCCATCACAGCAGCCATGGTCATCGCGAAGCCTGTTTGAGATTTATTTACGTTTTTCGATTTGGGCCGACCTTTGCAAAGAAATGTCAACAAACAGTAATCACAATGCGGAGGAGCGGGCGGTGACAGACCGCATGGGGGACTGTGCGGTGTCATACGAGGCGGGATGGCTGACGCGCCTGAAGCTTGAATTCGCCTGGTTCAGCGGCTTCGCGCGGCTGACGGAGCGCAGCCGCGGCGGCGCCGGCGTCATCCTCAAATTCGAGCGGGTGCGGCCGGCGCGATCAGGCGGCTTCCAGCCGCTGAAATCCCTGGAGATCACGCCGCAATTTCTCGATCGCATGATCGGGCAGCTGAAGCGCTGGAACTTAGACATCGTCTCTATCGATGAAGCCTGTCGGCGCGCGAGCCACCCGCGCGCGGGACGACGCTTTGTCTGTTTGACCTTCGATGGCGGTTACAAGGATGTTGTCGAGCACGCTCATTCCATATTGTCGCGTCACGAGGTGCCGTTCACGGTGTATTTGCCGACCGCATTTCCAGACGGCCTCGGCGAAGCCTGGTGGCTGGCACTGGAGGCGGTCATCGCCACGCATCATCGCATCAGCCTGATGATCGACGAGCGGGAACGGCATTTTGCGATCGGCGATTTCGCGGAAAAAGTTCAGGCGCATCACTATCTCGATAGCTGGATGCGGACGCTGCCGCCGCCGGCGCTGTCCGCGGCGGTCAACGACTTGTGCACCCGCTATTCCGTCGATCTCGCCGCGGTGTTGCGCGAGGCGGCGATGGACTGGGACGATATCACCAGGCTCGCCGCCGATCCGCTGGTGACGATCGGAACCAGCACGGTGAACTATCCGATCCTTGCCAATCTGAAGGATGCCGCGGCGCTGCGTGAGATCACCATGGGCCGGGCGGTGGCGCAGGCGGCGCTGGGTCGCGATCCTCTGCATCTGGCCTATCCGTTTGGCGACCGCGGATCATTCAACCTGCGTCACGTCGCGATGGCGGCCGATGCCGGCTTTGCCAGCGCGGTAACGGCCGTACCCGGCGTGGTGCAGCCCGATGGGCGGTCCGACCTGCATGCATTGCCACGCATAGCCTGGGATGGCCGGCGGCGCTCGCTGCGGGCGCTGCAGGTCATGCTGTCGGGCGTGATGCTCGACGCTTGAGGCTAGCCGGCCTGTTCCGGGTCCGGTCGCGCCATCCAGCTGATGATCGGCATCGCCGGCAGCACCCAGCCGATTCCTGCGACCACGTAGAAAATGGCCTGGTACCAGCCGGAAGCGGCCAGCCACGGCGCCTGCGCCACGGTCATGCCGAGCAGCGACCAGACCACCACGAGGACGAGCAGGAAGATGGTTCCGAAGAATTTGCGGGTGCGGATGGTCATGACGGAATTGTGCGGTCCGGGCTGAGACGAGGGCAGGGCGCCCGGCTTTGCAGGCGCCAACGGGCGGACTATAAGGGCCGCGCAAATCCATTCAAGACGTTGAATTCCGAGACCTGTTCCCGATGACCGGCATGACCCACCCACGCGACAAGCGGCTGCGGCCGGTACGATGGTGGCTGATCGCCGTCGCTGTGCTGATCGTGCTGATGGTGCTGGTCGGCGGCGCGACGCGGCTGACCGAATCCGGGCTCTCGATCGTCGAATGGAAGCCGGTAACCGGCGCGCTGCCGCCGCTCACGCAGGAACACTGGACCCAGGCGTTCGAGGCCTATCAGGCGATCCCGCAATATCGCGAGCTCAATTCCGGCATGAGCCTCGACGAGTTCAAGACCATCTTCTGGTGGGAGTGGAGCCACCGGCTGCTCGGCCGTGTCATCGGGGTGGTCTATCTGCTGCCGTTCCTCTGGTTTCTGTGGTCGGGCGTGCTGACGTCGGACCTGAAAAAGCGGCTGTGGGCGATCTTCGGCCTCGGCGCGCTGCAGGGCGGCGTCGGCTGGTGGATGGTGGCCTCGGGCCTCACCCAGCGGGTCGAGGTATCGCAATATCGCCTCGCGACGCATCTGATCCTCGCATTGGTGATCTTCGCCGCCATCGTCTGGACGCTGCGGCGCTTGCGCGACCGCGCGCCGCTGCCGGCATCCGCGCGCTTGCGCAGCACCAGCGTGGTGGTGCTGGTGCTGACGTTTCTGCAATTGTATTTCGGCGCACTGGTCGCAGGCCTGCGCGCCGGTCGCGTCTTCAACACCTGGCCGGAGATCGACGGCGCGCTGATCCCGTCGGCCTCACGGCTGTTCTTCGAGCAGCCCTGGTGGCGCAACCTGTTCGACAACACCCTGACGGTGCAGTTCGAGCACCGCATGACGGCGTATGCGCTGTTCGCGCTGGCGATCCTGCATGCGGTCGATGCGGTGCGGTCGCGGGCCGGTTCTGCGGCGGTCAACGGCGCGCTGTGGCTGGCGGCGGCGATGACGCTGCAGGCGGTGCTGGGCATCCTGACGCTGCTGCATCAGGTGCCGATCGGGTTGGCGTTGGCGCACCAGGCGGTAGCGATCCTGGTGCTGACGCTGGCAATCCTGCAGGTCGAGCGGCTGTCGGCGCGACGGCCGGTGCCGTCGGCGCAGAAACTCAACCTGGCAGTCGGCCACAGCGGCTGAATTGAGCGATTCTAATCGTTAGGGTCGCACAAGCCCTTTATTTGCAGCGGCAAGTTTGTATTTCCAGTGGACCTGACAACGCCTTTTCGGGGCGGGTCGTCACACACGGATTGGTCCATGTCTTCTGCATTCATCCAGGCGGCCGTCATTCTGCTGCGCGAAGGCCTCGAGGCCATGCTGGTGATCGCGGCGCTGGCCGGATATCTGAAGAAGGCCGGTGGCGGCCATCGCGTGGCTGCGCTGTACACCGGCGCTGGGACGGCGATCTTCGCCAGCCTGGTCGCCGCATGGCTGTTCGCCGTGTTCAATTCCGGTGATCACAGTGACGTGCTCGAAGGCGTCATCATCCTGTTTGCGGCGAGCCTGATGCTCTATGTCAGCGGCTGGCTGATGGTGAAGCAGGATCCGCGCGGCTGGCAGGATTATCTCGCGCACAAGGCCGACAACGCGCTGGTGCAGGACACCGGGCTAGCTGTTGCGACGCTGGCCTTCCTCGCGGTGTTTCGCGAAGGCGCCGAAACCGTGCTGTTCATCAATGCGCTCGCCACTACCGAAGGCGGCTGGAGCGTCGGGCTGTTCGCCGGCCTTGCCGCGGCGACCGCAGGCCTTGTCGTGCTGTTCTATTTCATCAACCTGATCGCCCGGAAACTCCCGCTGCGGTCGCTGTTCATCATCACCTCGGCATTCCTGTTCGCGATGGCCATCAAGTTCATCGGCGAGGCGGTGCAGGAATTCCAGGAGCAGGCGATCATCTCGGTCACGGACGTGAAGGGCTCCGCCTTCCTCAGCGCGATCGGATTGAACCCGAGCGTCGAAGCGCTGTCGATCCAGCTGCTGGTGATCCTGTTCGCACTGGCGACCTATTCCATCGTCCGGCGTAATAGCCGCCTGATCCGCGAAGACAAGGCGGCCGCGTTGCGGGCGAAGGGCTGAGTGCAGACTACTCGGATTGTCATTCCCCGACACGCCAATTGGCGTGTCTGAGGATGCGCTCCAGACAGCGAAGCTGGCTGGAGTGCAGACCCGGAATCCCGAGCTGCTCAGCTATCTCTGGATTCCGAGTTCGTTCGCAGCTGACGCTGCTCACGCCCCGGAATGACAGTTCACGCGCTCAGCGCCTGCTCCAGATCCGCGATCAGATCTTCCTTGTCCTCGATGCCGATCGATAGCCTGACCACGTCAGGTCCGGCGCCGGACCTTGTCTTGGCGTCGTCGTCGAGCTGGCTGTGGGTGGTCGAGGCCGGGTGGATCACCAGCGAGCGGGTGTCGCCGACATTGGCGAGGTGCGAGAACAATTTCAGGTTCGACACCAGGCTGACGCCGGCCTCATAGCCGCCCTTGAGGCTGAAGGTGAACACCGCGCCGGCGCCCTTCGGCGCGTATTTGCGGGCGAGGGTGTAATAAGGGCTGCTCGTGAGGCCGGCGTAATTGACAGCGGCCACCGCCGGATGCGCGGACAGAAATTCCGCCACCGCCTTGGCGTTTTCGCAATGGCGCTGCATGCGCAGCGGCAAGGTCTCGATGCCCGTCATGATCATGAAGGCGTTGAACGGCGACAGCGCCGGGCCGAGATCGCGCAGGCCGAGCACACGGCAGGCGATGGCAAAGGCGAAATTGCCGAAGGTCTCCTGCAGCTTGATGCCGTGATATTCCGGGCGCGGCTCGCTGAGCATCGGATACTTGTTGTCCTTCGACCAGTCGAAGGTGCCGGCATCGACGATGATGCCGCCGAGCGAATTGCCGTGGCCGCCGAGAAATTTCGTCAGCGAATGGATCACGATGTCGGCGCCATGATCGATCGGGCGGATCAGATAGGGCGTCGCCAGCGTGTTGTCGACGATCAACGGCACGCCGGCCTGGCGCGCGACCGCGGAGATCGCCTCGATGTCGGTGATCGAACCGCCGGGATTGGCGATCGATTCGATGAAGATCGCCTTGGTGTGCGGCGTCACCGCGCGCTCGAAGCTGGCGATGTCGTCGCTGTCGGCCCACACCACGTTCCAGCCAAAGCTTTTGAAGGCGTGGGTGAACTGGTTGATCGAACCGCCATAGAGTTTGCGCGAGGCGATGAACTCATCGCCGGGCCTCAAGAGCTGCTGAAACGCCACCACCTGCGCGGCGTGGCCGGAGGCGGTCGCCAGCGCCGCGGTGCCGCCTTCCAGCGCAGCGACGCGTTCTTCCAGCACCGATGTGGTCGGGTTGGTGATGCGGGTATAGATATTGCCGAAGGATTGCAGGCCGAAGAGAGACGCTGCGTGGTCGGAATCGTTGAACACGAACGAGGTGGTCTGGTAGATCGGCGTCGCGCGCGCACCGGTGGTGGGATCGGGCTGCGCGCCGGCGTGGACGGCGAGGGTGGCAAACCCCGGAATACGATCGTTCATTGTCACTCCCTGTAAGATGGCCGGATTGTTGGCGGCATGCTGATGGTGCGGGCGGTCGCCGTCAAGGCAAGGCGGTATTTTGTCGTGACTTCGCAACAGCCATGCTGCGCTGTGTCATCGCCATGAAAAGAATTTGCGAGATCGTGCGGTCAGACGGCGTCGTTTTTGTTTTTGGCCGCGCGGTCCGCGGCGTCGGTGCCGCCGCCGCCAACGCTGGCGCGATTCAGCGACAGCCGCATGCCCTGGGTCGGGATCGGCGCGCGCTTCGAACTCAGCGTGCGCGAATTGACGCCCATCCAGGAAATCTCCGACGACAGCCGGCCGTATTCGATCTTCGGGCAGCGGTTCATCACCACCTTGATGCCCGCGGCTTCGGCCTTTTTCGCGGCCTCGTCGTTGCGAACACCAAGCTGCATCCATATCACTTTCGGCAGCGGGTTCAGCGTCAGGGCATCGTCGATGATCGGCATGATGTGGTCGGCATTGCGAAATATATCGATCATATCGATCGGCCGGTCGATCTCGCGCAACGAGGCGACGAACGATTTTCCAATCAGGCTCTTGCCGACCTGGCCGGGATTGATCGGGATCATGTCGTAGCCGCGCTCGGCGAGATATTTGAAGACGAAGTAGCTCGGCCGCACATTTTGTGGCGACGCCCCGATCATCGCGACGGTTTTGACGGTGTTGAGAATTTCGCGGATCCAGGTGTCGTTGTAGTGGTCGTGGTTCATTTCCAAATCCCAAACAAACTCTGGCCTCATGGTGAGGAGGCGCTCTGGCGCTCATCCTTCGAGACGCGCGCAAAGGGCGCGCTCCTCAGGATGAGGGCGGCGTTACCGGTCTTCCCAGCGCGGCGCGCGCTTTTCGATGAAGGCGCCGATGCCTTCCTCGGCGTCAACAGCCATCATGTTCTCTGTCATCACCCCCGCCGCGAAGCGGTAGGCGTCGGCGAGGTTCATTTCGGCCTGGCGGTAGAACGCGGCCTTGCCGAGCTTGACCGTGTGAGTTGATTTGCGCGCCACCTGCTGCGCCAGCGCGATTGCCGCGTCGCGCTCGGTGCCGGCGGGCGCGACGCGGTTGATCAAACCGATCTCGCGCGCACGTTCGGCTGAAATCGGCTCGCCGGTGAGCAACATCTCCATCGCCTGCTTGCGCGGCACGTTGCGCGACAGCGCCACCATCGGGGTCGAGCAGAACAGACCGATATCGACGCCGGGCGTCGCAAAGGTCGCGGCTTCCGAGGCCACCGCGAGATCGCAGCTCGCTACCAGCTGGCAACCGGCGGCGGTGGCGACGCCTTGCACCGAAGCGACCACCGGCTTCGGCAATAGCACGATGGCCTGCATCATCGCGCTGCAGATCGACATCATGTGCGCAAAGTAGGCGCGGCCGCGATCGGCATCGGCGCGGCGCGCGGTTAGTTCTTTCAGGTCATGGCCAGAAGAGAACACCGAGCCGTTCGCCGCGATCACCACCGCGCGCACGGCGCTGTCGCCGGCGATGTCATTGAGTGCGGCGTGCAATTCGCCGATCAGTCCTTCGGACAGGCTGTTGCGTGCCGCGGGGCGGTTCAACGTCAGCACGGCAATACTGCCGATCGTTTCGCGCAAAAGAATCGGAGGTTGCGCGGTCGCCGCGCGTGCAGGCTGGGCCATCACTGAATTTCCATCGCTGGGCAGGGCCGTCACCATATTGTAACAGAAGCCAGCAAGCGAGAGCAGGGCGGAGACACATGACGAGCGCGAAAATGAGCGTGGCGGAACTGGAGACATTCCTGCACAGGGAATTTCCGCAGGCGTTCGGCAGCGGCGACATCACCATCGAAAGCGCCGACGGCACCACCTGCCTGCTGCGCCAGGCCTATGGCGAGCGAATGCTACGGCCCGGCGGTACGGTGTCCGGTCCAACGCTGATGGCGCTGGCCGACTTCGCCATGTACGTGGTGCTGCTGTCAGCGATCGGGCCGGTGGGCCTCGCGGTCACCACAAATCTTAACATCAATTTCCTGCGCAAGGGTCAGCCCGGCCAGGATGTGTTGGCCGCGGCAAAGCTGCTGAAGCTCGGAAAACGCCTCGCGGTGGGGGAAGTGACCCTGTTATCAGGCACTTCGCCGGATCCGATTGCCCATGTGACCTCCACCTATTCCATTCCGAATGCTGGGTGATTTTGCAGGTATTATAACACCGTATTTATAACGCGATGTTTTTGCTGCATAATTTTGCACGATTTGGCATTGACGGAATCCATCCGCCTATCTAGAAACGCGCCTAGTTCGGCGGGTTTGCGCCGATGTCTCCTTTTCACACGGATTTCTCACATGAAGACGTTTTCGGCAAAGCCAGCCGAGATCACGAAGAAGTGGATCGTCATCGACGCCACTGGTCTCGTGGTCGGCCGGCTCGCCACGCTGGTCGCGATGCGGCTGCGCGGCAAGCATCTCCCGATCTACTCCCCCCACGTTGATTGCGGTGACCATGTCATCATCATCAACGCCGCCAAGGTGGTCTTCACCGGCCGCAAGCGCGAGCAGAAGATCTATTATCACCACACCGGTTTCATCGGTGGCATCAAGGAACGCAGCGCCAAGTCGATCCTCGAGGGTCGCTTCCCGGAGCGCGATGTCGAGAAGGCCGTCGAGCGCATGATCCCGCGTGGCCCGCTCGGCCGTGTGCAGTTCGGCAATCTCCGCGTTTACCCGGGTGCCGAGCATCCGCATGAAGCCCAGCAGCCCGAGGCGTTTGACGTCGGCGTGTTGAACCGCAAGAACATGAGGGCCGCATAATGTCGGATACCATGCAGTCTCTCGACCAGCTGTCGTCGCTGAAGGTCTCCGCACCGGACGCTCCGACCTACGTCAAGAAGATCGACAAGCAGGGCCGGGCCTACTC
>JAQGKA010000584.1 GCA_028290355.1 Tardiphaga sp.
TCAAATCGTCGGCTCTCGGCGCGGTATCGGTGTCGATTTTGTTGGCGTCGTCGTTCATCGCACGATGGAGAAGATGCGATTCCAGCGCCCCGCGGTCGGCCAGCGCCAGATCTGCCAGGCATGCTCCCCCTCGGCGATCGAGAAGAAGATCATCTGGGCGCGGCCGACGATGTTCTCGAACGGCACGTAGCCCACCGCCGACAGCACCCGGCTATCGGTGGAATTGTCGCGGTTGTCGCCCATCATGAAGAAGTTACCGGGCGGCACCGTGTAGATGTTGGTGTTGTCGTAGAAGCCGTTGTCGACGCAATCGAGAGACTCATAGGTGACGCCGTTCGGCAGCGTCTCCTTCCAGCGCTTCACGCGCGCCGTGGCGTCGGAGCCGCAGGGATCCTCGCCGACGAAATCGCTGAGGCGCTCGCGCTGCACCGGTTTGTCGTTGATGTAGAGCAGGCCCTCTTTCATCTGGATACGGTCGCCGGGCAGTCCGATCACGCGCTTGATGTAATCGGTGGAGTCGTCCTTCGGCAGCCGGAACACAACCACGTCGCCACGCGACGGCTCGGAACCGAAGACGCGGCCGGAGAAGATCGGCGGCGACAGCGGAATCGAGTAGTGGCTGTAGCCGTAGGAATATTTCGAGACGAACAGGTAGTCGCCGACCAGCAGCGTCGCCTTCATCGATCCGGACGGGATATTGAAGGGCTGAAACAGGAAGGTCCGGATCACCAGCGCGATCAACAGCGCATTGATGACGACGCGGATGGTTTCACCGACGCCGCTTTCAGTCTTGGTTCCGGATGTCACGCTCATCGCTTTCCCGATTCCCGTCGCGATCGCCGCGCCGCTGGTGGAGTGTCTCTCGCGACGTCGCCGCGATGAGAAAAGGCTCTGATTCTGATGTTTAGAGCGAATTGCGGTGCAAACCCAGAGGGCTCAGATCGCAATCGGTCCGGCTGAAGGCGTTGGCGGCTTTTAGCCCGTTGTTCCCCATCGCGCAATCAACGGCGGTGGCAACGGCTCGCGAAAAATCGGCTAATCCCATGACATCTCAGTGAATTTTAGGCTCGGCCGACATTTTCAAGCCAGCGGCGGTGCTGCTGCTCAAGCTTTGGTCGGGATGTCAGCCGAAATTATGACGAAGGCCTGCGCCAGCGGCCAGTCGTCGGTGATGGTGAGGTCGATCCGGGCCTCGTGCCCGGGAGGCGTCAGCGCTTCCAGGCGGGCTTTGGCGCCACCGGTCAGCAGCATGGTCGGCCGGCCCCCGGGCAGGTTGACGACGCCCATGTCGCGCCACCAGACGCCCTGCCGGATCCCGGTACCCAGCGCCTTGGAGCAGGCCTCCTTGGCGGCGAAGCGCTTGGCGTACGTTGCCACCAGCATCTTTTCGTTCTTGGCGCGGCGCTGCGCCCTTGCCCGCTCGGAATCGGTGAAGATGCGGTCAAGAAAGCGCTCGCCATGGCGCTCGATCACTTTGGCGACGCGGCGGATGTCGATCAGGTCGGAGCCGATGCCGATGATCATGCGCCGGCCGCCAGTCTGCCCCGCCCCCGCTCCATC
This sequence comes from Tardiphaga sp., assembly GCA_028290355.1. GTDB lineage: Bacteria > Pseudomonadota > Alphaproteobacteria > Rhizobiales > Xanthobacteraceae > Tardiphaga. The sequence continues at coordinate 1,561 of JAQGKA010000584.1, forward strand.
GCGGCGCGCATCGCGCGCACGGTTTCCGCCAGGCCCACGAACAGCGCCTCGCCGATCATGTAATAGCCGATGTTCAATTCCATGATCTGCGGCAGGGCTGCGATGGTCTCGGCGGTGGCGTAATCGAGGCCGTGGCCGGCATGGACTTCCAGCCCGGCGGATTGCGCCAGTTTGGCGCCCTCGACGATGCGCTGCCATTCGCTGGCGGCCTTGGTGGTGTCGCCATCTTCGATGGCGTCGCACCAGGCGCCGGTGTGCAGTTCGATGACCGGCGCGCGCAATTGGGCGGCCATTTCGATCTGCCGGGGATCGGCGGCAATGAACAGCGACACCCGGACCCCGGCGTCATTGAACCGGGCGATCACCGGCGCCAGCGCGTTGTGCTGGCCGGCCACGTCGAGGCCGCCTTCGGTGGTCAACTCCTCGCGCCGCTCCGGCACCAGGCAGACGGCGTGCGGCCGGGTGGCCAGCGCGATCTCGACCATGTCCGGGGTTGCCGCCATCTCGAAATTCAACGGCTTGGAAATCTCGGCCTTGAGCCGCTTCATGTCATCGTCGCGTATATGGCGGCGGTCCTCGCGCAGATGCGCGGTAATGCCGTCGGCACCGGCCTCGATGGCGGCCAGCGCCGCGCGGACGGGATCGGGACGCCGCCCGCCCCGCGCATTGCGCAGCGTGGCGACGTGATCGATGTTGACGCCGAGACGCAGCGGAGAAGTCTTGGTCATAGCGGAATTCCGGGAGGTTTCAGGAGAACAGGCTATCCATTGACGCGTTCGACCTTGGCAACGACGGCCTTGGCGCGCAACTGGTTGATGATAGCGCTGAGATGCTTCAGGTCATAGACCTCAAGATCGATGGTGAGTTCGGTGAAATCCGGCGAGCGCCTGAACATGCCGATATTGTCGATGTTGCCGTCGTGGTCGGCGATCACCGTGGCGATCTGCGCAAGGCTGCCGGGCTCGTTGACGTTCTGGACGAACAATCGCGCCGGGAAACGCTGCGGGCTGGACTCGTCCACGTCCCATTTGACGTCGAGCCAGCGCTCCGGCTCTTCCTCAAAATCCTTCAGCGCCGGCGACTGGATCGGATAGATGGTGATGCCCTCGCCCGGCGAGACGATGCCGACGATGCGATCGCCCGGCACGGCGCCGCCATTGGGCGCGAATTTCACGGGCAGATCGGAGTCCAGCCCGCGGATCGGGATGATCGAGGTGACGCGCGCGGCACCGCCGGGCGCCTTCAGCTTGTCGTCGTCCTTCTTCGCGGCAAAGCGGCCAATGCGCTCCTCCTTGTAGTCCGGGTACATCGCCCGGACTACATCGGATGCCCGCAATTCGCCGCGTCCGACCGAAGCCATCACATCGTCGATCGAGGATCGCGCCAGCCGCGGCAACGCGCCCTTCAGCTGGTCGTCGGCGTATTCCATCTTGGCGCGGGCAAACAGCCGCTCGACGATGCGGCGACCGAGGCCGGCATATTGATCGCGCACCGCGGTGCGGGTGGCGCGGCGGATCGCGGCGCGGGCCTTGCCGGTGACGGCCAGCGATTCCCAGGCCGACGGCGGCGCCTGCTGCGCGGCCGAGGTCAGCACCTCGACTTCGTCGCCATTCTGCAATTCCGATGACAGCGGCGCGAACTTGCCGTTGATCTTGCAGCCCACTGCGCTGTTGCCGACGTCGGTATGCACCGCATAGGCGAAGTCGACGACGTTGGCATTGCGCGGCAGCGCGATCAGCTTGCCCTTCGGCGTGAAGCAGAACACCTGGTCGTGAAACAGCTCGAGCTTGGTGTGCTCGAGGAATTCTTCCGGGTTGGTGCTTTCGGAGAGGATGCCGATGGTGTGGCGCAGCCACGAGAAGGCGTTGGACTCGCGCTTCAGCATCTCGGTCGGCGAGCCCACGCCGTCCTTGTAGAAGGCATGCGCGGCGATGCCGTATTCGGCGATCTGGTTCATGTCCTCGGTGCGGATCTGCAGCTCGACGCGCTGGTTGCCGGGACCGATCACGGTGGTGTGAATCGAGCGGTAGTCGTTCTGCTTCGGCGTCGAGATGTAGTCCTTGAAGCGGCCCGGCACCACCGGCCAGGTGGTGTGCACCACGCCGAGCGCACGGTAGCAGGCCTCCATGTCCTTCAGCACGACGCGAAATCCGAAGATGTCCGACAGCTGCTCGAAGCCGACCGACTTGCGCTTCATCTTGGTCCAGATCGAAAATGGCCGTTTGCGGCGGCCGCTGACCCGCGCAACGATGCCGTTCTTCTCCAGTTTCATGG
>JAQGKA010000591.1 GCA_028290355.1 Tardiphaga sp.
TTCGGCGCCTTGTCCATCGTCGCGGCGGTGATGGTGGGACCGATGAAGCCCGGCCACGACAGCACCTGCTGCTCCGGCCGGCGCATGAACTTCATCAAATCGAGGATGACATCGACCTGCTCCTGCGGCACGCCGGCCGGGATGCACCAGTAATGCCCGTCGACGACGAATGTCGTGTTCTGAAGAATGGTGATCTTCGAGTCCGGCGGAATCACGCTCTGCGCGCGTGGCTTCATGTCCCACTCCATGATGCCCGCGATGATCCAGCGCTGCCCCTGCGCGAACTCCTTCAGCGTAATGGCAGTGCCCGTCGGATAATATTCGACGTATTGCCCCAGCTCCTTGAGATAGGCCCAGGTCTTGTCCCAGCCCTTGTCCGGATCGAGCGGCTTTGAGTCGTTCAGAATATGCGCCATGCCCAGGACGATCGAGCGGCCCGGCCCGCTGTTGGCCGGGCGCGCATACATCAGCCGCCCCGGATTGGCCTTCGCCCAGGCCATCAATTCCTCGGCGCTTTTCGGAGGATTGGGGACCTTGCTGGGATTGTAGACGAACACCGGTCCACCGGCATTGCCCACCGACGGCACCATGTAATCGCGGCCTTCGTCATACAGCGCCTTGCCGGCGGGCGTCATCTCGTCGCGCGGAAACAGCTTCTCGAAATTCGGAAACTTGATCAGCTGGTTGTTCGCGGCAAGAAAGGCGCCGCCATCCTGGCCGGTCAGCACGAGGTTGATGTCCAGACGTCCGGCGTCCTGCTGCGCCTTGATCTTGGCCGGAAGCTCGGGCGCGGGCGCGCGCTGGATCCTGATTTCCTTGACCTTGTCGGGATTGGCCTTCTTGTAATTTTCGATGATGACCTGCGTCGAGGCGAGATCGCCTCCGGTATCTATGATCGACAGCACGATCGGCTCGGCCGCCAACGAGAGGCGGGCAGAAAGCGCCAGTATGGAAAAAACGGCAACAGCGCTTGCAAGCAGGCGCAACAATGCATTCGGATGAATCCGCATTTCTGTTTCCTCCCTGGCACATGCATCCGCATCTTGCGCGGTTGTCATTTATTTGTAACTCCAACATCGGCGAGTTTGGCAACAGCTGTCAAGCCGGGCTTTGCCGAAATGGACTGATTGGGGGCAAGAAGGCGAGCTCGCGTCGCCATGCCGCATGCTTGCTGCTGCGACATCTTCAGCTATCAATCGGAGCTATCAATCGGTTTCAATAAAGGCACCGGCCGACAATCGATCCGACACACAAGATCGAACGGACCGCGGGCCACAAGGAGGAACGGATGCCCGTTGGTGTTGGCTTGATCGGATTGGGAATGGCAGTGAAGCCACACATCCTGTCCCTGCGTGAACTGGAAGCCGAAGGCCGCGTCAGGATCGTCGGCGGATTTTCTCCTTCGCATGAGCGAAGGCTTGCGTTCTCCCGACAATGGGATGCGCCGGTTTTCGACCGGCAAGAGGATCTGCTGGCAAGACCGGATCTCGACCTTGTTCTGATCCTGACGCCGCCAGGAACACATCTCCCGATCGCTGAAGCTGCGGCCGCGGCGGGAAAACACATGCTGGTCGAGAAGCCGGTCGAGATTTCCGTCAGCCGCGGCGAAGCGCTGGCTGGCGCCGCAGAAGCCGCAGGCGTGCGGTGCGCGATCTGCCTGCAGCATCGCTTTCGCCCGGCAGCGCTCCGCCTCAAGGCTGTCATCGACAAAGGAGACCTCGGGCAGATTCTATCGGCAAGCGCGTCGATCCGCTGGTGGCGTGACGACGCTTATTTCCAGCAGCCGGGACGCGGAATGAAGGCGCGCGACGGCGGCGGCGTCCTTCTGACCCAGGCGATCCATACCCTCGACCTGCTGCTGCACCTGATGGGTCCCCACAAGGATGTCGCAGGCTTTGCTTCGACCTCGCCGCTGAGGACGATCGATACCGAGGACGTTACGGCCGCAGCGATCCGCTTCCATGGCGGTGCCATCGGCGTGCTGGACGCAACGAGCGTAGCGCGGCCGGGCTACCCGGAGCGGATCGAGATTGCCGGCACGCGCGGCTCGGCATTTCTCGAAACGCTGCAGCTCACCGTCAATCGCAGCGACGGAACCACGGAGATTGTTGGCTCATCGCGATCCGGCGGCGGCGGCGCCGATCCGATGGCATTCGATCATGGCCCTCACCGGGCGGTCATCACCGAGATGCTGGACGCCATCGAGCAGCGACGGGAGCCTTCCAACAACGTGCGATCCGCGCTTCACGTCCAGCGGCTGATCGAAGCCCTGCTGGCGGACGCCGCCACCCGCGCATGACCGGACTTCGGCCTGTCCGTGGCGCCGTTATGGCGCCGCGGCGCGCTGACCGATGGCGGTGCCTCCCGAAAATTCATCGCGCTTCTGATTTTGCAGGGCGACGAAGGATGGGTGTACGCGCAGCTTGCCCAATACCGCGATTTCGGCGGCGTCGAGCGACGGCTGTTCGAATGCGCGAACATTTTCCCGAAAATGCTCCGGCGTATCGGCGCCGACGATCACCGTGTCAATTCCCGGGCGCGAGGCCAGCCATTTCATCGCCGCGCGGGCGAGCAGCGCATCATCGTCGATCCCGGCTTCGCGGCCAAGCCGAAACAGGACGCCTTTCAGGAATGCCTCCCGCACCACGACGCGCATATCGCACTGCCTTGCAATGGGAAAGATCTGACGTTCGGGCTCGTCGTCGGCGACGTTGAAGTTGATGTTCAACGTCGCAAAGGCGCCGCTTGCCATCATGGCCTTGTAGGTACTCTCGCCCGAGAAGGTGTCGGCGGCGGCGAACAGGATGAGCCCCTCCTGTTGCAGCGCCCTTACATTGGCGGCGAGTTTCGAGACGAAGTCCGGATCGCCGTCGATCGCGGTCCGCAAGATTCCGAGATTGAGCAACTCCAACCGCTCGCGCCGCAACACCTTGAGGATGCGCTGCACCTCGGCACGCAATAAAGCGAGGTCGGTCATCTTGCGATTGCCGGGGTCGTAACTGTAAGCCATCGCTTCGGGGCGGGTCTGCACGTAAACATCGTAAGGCGGAGGCATCTCGGCGAGATTCCGCCCCAGCGCCTCCTTTTCGGCGTCGAGCGTCACGTCGAAAAAGTTGACGCCGATATCGTAGGCCGCGCGAAGCACCGCCTTGCGCTGCTCGCCTCCAAATCCGGGAAACGAATGACCCGACGTAATGGCTTTGGCAAAATCCTCGTTGAAGCCGCGGGAATTGCCGTTCGGCAAGTATTCATGGCCCCCCAGTGCGACCCGCGACAAATGCACATTGGTGCCAGCAATCTGACGGAAATCCATGTTTCCTCGCTTCGTCTTAAACGGCTTCTGCAATCGCCACCGCCTGTACTCAGGCGATGGGCCGGCCTAAAGCAGACTTGTCAAAAATATGTAATCTTGTCAAAGAGGATGGATTCCGGCGGGGATTTCAACGTGACGGCGGGTTCGACGATGAAGCGCGACGAGGGTATCGGGCGCTCGACAGTGACCGGAAAACTGAGCGACCGGGTCTACGACCATGTCCTGAGCCAGGTCATCGTCGGCATCTATCCCGTGAATTCGCGGCTTCCACCGGAGACCCGCCTCGCAGATCAACTCGGCGTCTCCCGCCCGGTGGTACGCGAAGCCCTGATGCGGCTGCGCGAGGACGGATTGATCGCATCGCGGCAGGGTGCCGGCTCCTTCGTGATGCGACGGCCGGCGGAGGACGTCTACAACTACGCGCCGCTTGGCAGCATCGCCGATATTCAACGCTGCTTCATTTTCCGCATCGCCATCGAAGGCGAGGCTGCCGCATTGGCCGCCCGCGATCACGACGCCGAAGGCTTGCGCCGCATCATCGACGCCATAGCAGCGCTGGACCGCGTGATCGACGAAGGCGCTCTGGGCGTCGAAGAAGACATCGCCTTGCACCGGGCGGTGGCGGAAGCGACGGGAAATCGATTCTTCACCGCCACCCTCGCCGCGCTCGAGGCCCAGGTCGCCGTCGGCATCGCGCTCAATTGCAATCTTTCACTGATCCAGCCTCGCGACCGCCTTTTGCGCGGGCAAAAAGAGCATCGGGCCGTGCTGGACGCCATTGCAGCGAAGGACGAAGCAGCTGCGCGTGCGGCCATGCGACTGCACATCGAGAACGCGCGCAAGCGTGTATTTGAGGGAGGATAGGCCTACGACAGGGCCATATCGCGCTTGTCGCGAATGGCTGAACATCTTCAATCCGACGGCTGGCGTGCGACGACCGGATAGACCCGGCTAAAGCGCACGCTCGGAACGAGGACCTTGCCCAGGCGTCGCCGCGAGCAGTTCACGCGTGTAATCGTGCGCCGGTCGACAGAACAGTTGTTCCGTCGGGCCGATCTCGACGATCTTGCCGCGCTGCATCACCGCGACCCGGTCGCAGATGTTCGATGCGATCCGCAAGTCGTGGGTAATGAAGACCATCGAGAATCCGATTTTTCGGCGCAACTCCTCAAAAAGCTTCAGAACCTGGGCCTGCACCGAGACGTCGAGGGCGGAGACCGGCTCGTCGGCGATGATGATGGCCGGCTCCATCGCCAGCGCGCGGGCAATGCAGATGCGCTGGCGCTGGCCGCCGGAGAACTCATGCGGGAAGCGATCGAGCGCATCCCGCTTCAGTCCGACCAGCTCCATCAATTCGGACGCCCGCTCGATAGCGTCGGCGCGCGAGGTGCCATGCTGCACCGGGCCTTCGATCAGCGATGCGCCAACACGCCGCCGCGGATTCAGCGACTTGTAGGGGTCCTGAAAGATCATCTGGATGTTGCGGCGGAAGTGACGCAACGCCTCGCCGGACAGCGTGGCGAGATTTTTGTCGGCGACGAAAATTTCGCCCGACTCGGCGGTCTCGAAGCGCAGCAGGCACTTGCCCAGACTGGTTTTGCCCGAGCCGGATTCGCCGACGATGCCGAGCGTCTCGCCGGCGGCGACGCTGAACGACACATGATCTAGCGCCCGGGTCTCGCGCTTGCTGCCGAACAGGCTGCTGCTGCGATACACCAGCGTGAGATCGCGGACATCGAGCACCGGCTTTTCCGATGCCGGGAATTCCGGCCTGAACCTGAACTTCGGCACCGCATCGATCAGGGCCTTGGTGTAGTCGTGCGACGGCGCGGTCAGCACCTGCTGCGGCGATCCGCTTTCCACGACCTTGCCATGGCGCATGACGACGACGCGATCGGCGACATCCGAAACGACACCGAAATCATGGGTGATAAGCAATATTCCGCTGTCATGCTTGGTCAGCAATTCGCGAAACAACCGCAGGATCTGCGCCTGGGTGGTGACATCGAGCGCAGTGGTCGGCTCGTCCGCGATGATCAGCGCCGGCTCCAGCGCCAGCGCCATGGCGATCATGATGCGCTGCCGCTGCCCCCCGGAGATCTGATGCGGATAGGACCGCATCAGCAACGCCGGATTGGGCAGTCGCACATCGGTCATCAGCTCGATGACGCGTGCCTCCACCGCATCCGCGGACATCTGCGGCTTGTGGATCTGCAGCACCTCTGCGATCTGCTGGCCGACCCGCATGACCGGATTCAGCGCCGTCAGCGGCTCCTGGAACACCATCGCCATGCGATCGCCACGCAGCTCACACAGCCGCTCCGCGGTCGCCTCGGTGATGGCCTCGCCGTCCAGCACGATCTTGCCGCCGGAGATCGTCAGCGCCTTGTCGAGCAGGCTCATCACGGCCGACGCGGTGACGGATTTTCCGGAGCCGGATTCGCCGATCAGGCAGACGATCTGCCGGCGGTGAACCTCGAAGCCGACACCATCTACCGCCAGTCTGCGGTCGAGGCCGGCCGGCAGCGCGACGGACAGGTTCTGCACTTCCAGAATGGGCGCCAAAGACATGTTCATGCGGCGACCTTGGCGTTGCGCGACAGCTTGGGATCGAGACGATCCCGCAATCCGTCGCCGAGAATGTTGACAGCCATCACCGTGACGGCGAGGAACAGGCCGGGCGCGATGATCGTCCACGGGCCGCGCTGGAACACCGCGCGTCCCTCGGCGAGAACATTGCCCCAGGTCGGGATGTCCGGGGGAAAGCCGACGCCAAGAAAGCCGAGCACGGCTTCCAGCAGGATCGCAGCGGCAAAGATATAGGTGGTCTGCACGATCAAAGGCGCGATGCAGCTCGGCAGGATATGGCGAAACAGCACCAGCGGCGTGGGAATGCCCATGCTCTCGGCGGCCTTCACGTATGCCTCTTCGCGCACCGTGAGCACGACACTGCGCACCAGCCGCGTCACCCGCGGAATCTCCGAGAACGAGATCGCCGCGACGATGGTGCCGAGCCTCGGCCCCACCAGCGACACCAGCGCGACCGCGAACAACACGCCGGGGATCGCCATGATACCGTCCATGATGCGCATCACCACGCCGTCGATGATCCTGAAATAGCCGGCGATCAGTCCCAGCAACGTGCCGAACACGGCGCTGACCAGCGCCACGAAGAACCCGACCAGCAGCGACAGCCGGCCGCCAAACAGCACCAGGCTGAACACGTCGCGGCCAAGCGCGTCGGAGCCGAACCGGAACATCGCATTCGGCGCGTGCAGCCGCATCCGCGGCCGGATTTGGAACGGCTGCGAACCGGTGACAATGCCTGCGAATACCGACACCAGCACGATGACGATGAGGATCGCCGCGCTGATCGCCACCGGGCGGCTACTGAATAGCCGGCGGATGAAGGACTGCGGCCGAACGGGCGGGACGTATTCCTGCTCGATGGCGGTCATGCTGATTACCTCAGAGCCGGACACGGGGATCGACGAAGGCGCAGGCGATGTCGATCAGCATGTTCACGCCGACATAGATCAGCGCGAAGAACATGATCAGCCCCTGCACCACCGGATAATCGCGCGCCAGGATGGCGTCGATGGTGAGGCGACCGACGCCGGGCAGATTGAACACGCTCTCGGTGACGACGACCCCGCTGATCAGCAACGCCACGCCGAGTCCGATCACGGTGATGATCGGTACCGCCGCGTTAGGCAGCGCGTGGCGCCACAGGATGCGGCTGTTGTTGCCGCCCTTGGCGCGGGCGGTGCGGATGAAATCCTCGCCGAGAATTTCCAGCACGCTGCTGCGGGTGACGCGCGCGATCAGCGCCATGAACAGCAGCGCCAGCGACAACGACGGCAGGATGAGATGGCTGACGGCGCCGAGCGGATCGGACGCCGGACTGACATAGCCCTGCACCGGCAGGATATCGGCCCAAATGGACAGGCAGAGGATCAAGATATAGCCGGTCATGAACACCGGCACCGAAAAGCCGACCACCGACAGCGCCATCACCGCGCGATCGATCCAGCTGTTATGCCGCCACGCCGCGATGGCGCCGAGCGGCACCGCGAACAGGATGGTGATGACCATGGCTGAGAACGCCAGCACCAAAGTCGGCTCGAGCCGATCCTTGATCTGCGCCAGCACCGGCTGCTTGGAGAGGATGGAGACGCCGAGATTGCCGCGCGCCAGCTCGCCGATCCAGGTCAAATACTGCACCGGGATCGAGCGATCGAGGCCAAGCTCGGCGCGCACCCGCGCGATCACCTCGGGTCCCGCGGTATCGCCGGCGATGACCGCCGCCGGATCTCCGGGGCTGAGCCGGAGCAGGACAAAAACGATCGTGGCGACGATCAACATCACTGGGATTGCCGAGGCGATCCGCCAGAGCATCAGTCGCACCATATTGTCTGTGTCCCGGTTCAACGCACGCAACAGACGGGCAAGGATGAGCCCGCCCGGATGGCCAAAGGCCTCAGTTCTTTTCCACGCTCCACAGCACCATGATCGGCGATGGAACGTAGTTCTTCACACTCGAGCGGAATGGAATGTCATCGAAATAGGTGCCGACCGGAATGTAGAACACCTGGTCGTAAGCCCGCTTCTGCATTTCCTCGGCGATCGCCTTCTGCTTCGCAGGATCGGTCTCGCTCTGGTACTTCGTCTTCAGCGCCTCGGTCTCGGGATCGTCGATGAAGCCGGTATAGCCGGCCTTGCCGCGCGCATCGAAATTCGGATTGCCGAGCGGCGAGATCATGTCGAGTCGGTCGAACACGCCATGCGCGAGATGCCAGCCGCCTTCGGAGGCCGGCGTGCTCAGCGTGCGGCGCTGCAGGAAGGCGCTCCATTCCATGGTCTGGATTTCGGCATCCATGCCGATCGAGCGCAGGATCTGCTGCGACAGCGGCGCCAGCGCCGCGAATGACGGCACGTCTCCCGGCGTGATGATGACCACCTTCTCGCCCTTGTAGCCGCCCTCCTTCAGCAAGGCCTTGGCCTTGGCGAGATCGGGCTCGCCGCGATCGACCACGCCGATGTTGCTTTCCAGCATGGTGCCGCAGC
>JAQGKA010000349.1 GCA_028290355.1 Tardiphaga sp.
GGCTTGCCGAACAGGCCCTTGTGCGCCGGCAGCGGCGGCTTGGCGCGGACGATGCCGCGGCGGCCTTCGAGGCTTTCCAGCAGCGAAGTCTCCTCGCCACAGACATAGGCGCCGGCGCCAACGCGGACTTCGATGTCGAAGCTGTGGCCCGAGCCGCAGATCTTGTCGCCGAGGAAGCCGGCACGCTTCGCCGCGGCGATAGCCTCATTCATCGCGACGATGGCGTGGGGATATTCCGAGCGGATGTAGATGTAGCCCTTGGTGGCGCCCACCGCGATGCCGGCGATGGTCATGCCCTCGATGACCACGAAGGGATCGCCTTCCATGATCATGCGGTCGGCAAAGGTGCCGCTGTCGCCCTCGTCGGCATTGCAGACGATGAACTTGCGGTCAGCATTGGTCTCCGCCACCGTCTTCCACTTGATGCCAGTGGGGAAACCGGCGCCGCCACGGCCGCGCAGGCCGGAAGTGGTGACATCGGCGAGGATACCCGCGGTGCCCAGCGTCAGCGCGCGTTCGAGGCCCTTGTAGCCGTCATGGGCGCGGTAGTCTTCGACCGAGCGGGGATCGATGACACCGCAGCGCGCAAAGGTCAGACGGGTCTGCCGCTTCAGCCATGGAATCTCGTCTGTGACACCAAGCCGCAGCGCATGCGCACCATTTGCGACCATCGCATCGAGCACGGAGGCAACGTCATCCTCCGTCACCGGGCCAAAGGCGACGCGGCCTTCGGGCGTAGCGACTTCGATCATTGGCTCCAGCCAGTACAGGCCGCGCGAGCCGTTGCGAACGATCTCGATGGCGAGGTTGCGCTTGCCGGCAGCCTGCTCGAACGCCAATGCCACTTCATCGGCGCCGACGGCGACCGCACCCGCATCGCATGGGACAAAGATCTTCATCATCGCTGCGCCTCCGCGACCAGCGCATCGATGCGCTTCTCATCGAGACGGCCGACCAGGCGGCCATCGAGCATCGCCGATGGCGCCGTGGCACAGAGCCCGAGGCAATAGATCGGTTCCAGCGTAACACGCTGATCGGGCGTGGTTTTTCCCATGGCAATGCCGAGTTTCGATTCCGCGCGCGCGGCCAGCGCATCGCCACCGGCGGCCTGGCAGGCTTCGGCGCGACAGAGCTTCAGCACATGGCGGCCGGCCGGCTCGTGGCGGAAGTCATGATAGAAGGTGAAGACGCCATGAACTTCGGCGCGAGACAAGTTGCGCGCCTCGGCGATCATCGGGATCGCCGCTTCCGGCACATAGCCAAAAGCCTCCTGCAGCGCATGCAGGATCACGATCGTGCCGCCCTCGACATCAGACAGGCCAGCGATGATTTCCGCGCCGCGGTCGGCATTCCATGGTTCGTAAACTGAGCTCATCCGGATACTCGATCGACCTCGTGACTGAAGAACCAATCAGAATTGGAATCGATCCAAAGATCAATAAAGCAGTCTCATGCTGCGATACGGAAAGGGTATCGACGGTCGGCGAAACCAATGAGTTTGAAATGGTTAGTTTAGTTGCGGTGCAGCAACTGCAGTGCAGCATATACGCTCAGTCCTCATCCTCGCTTGGACGCAATTGCGTTCAAGCTGGAGGAGCGGCGCCTTCGCTGCGTCTCGAAGGATGGAGGCGCGCACCAACTCATGGTTCGAGACGGCGCCCAAGAAGGCGCCTCCTCACCATGAGGGGCCCTTTGTGGAGCGGCGAAGGCTAGCCTTCACGCTTCCAGCGATGGCGCCACTTCGCGGGCAATCTGCACCAGGGTTGCCACCAGCGGGGTCATCGGGTCGCGCTGCGGCACCACGAGGCCGACGCCGTAGGTGACCACGGGATCGACGATCGGAATCATGCGGACCGACCCCGTCGAGGTCAGGCCAAGCGTCTCGGCGAGCTTGGCGGGCATCACGCTAGCCCAGCGGCCGGTCTTCACATGGGTGTAGAGCACGATGATGGAATTCGAGGTCAGCATCGGCATCGCCTCGGCACCCACCGACTTCAGCGCGCGATCGATGATGCGGCGGTTCTGCATGTCGGGCGTCAGCAGGCACAGCGGCACCTGCCCGACCTCCTTCCAGGTGACCTCGTCGCGGTCACCGAACATGCCATCGGGCGAGGTCAGCAGCCGGTAGCTCTCTTTATAAAGCGGGATCGAGCGGACTTTGCCGAGCGGCTCGTTCTCAATGTAGGTCAGCCCGGCATCGACCTCGAGATTTTCCAAGAGGCCGAGCACGGCCGCCGATGTGCACGACACCACGCGGAACCGGACATCCGGATGCCGGGCGCGAAACGGCGTGGTCAGGGACGCTACCATGCCGAGCACGGTGGGAATCGCGGCGATGCGGATTTCGCCGGACAGGCTGTCCTTGAGCCCATTGATCTCCTGTTTCATCGCGCGGGCGTCGCCGACAATGCGGCGCGCCCAGTCCAGCGCGCGCTCGCCCTCCGGCGTAAAGCCCTGGAAGCGCGAGCCGCGCTGCACCAGCATGACACCGAGCATATCCTCGAGCTGTTTGAGGCTGGTGGACATGGTGGGCTGGGTGACGCCGCAGGCTTCGGCGGCCCGGCCGAAATGCCGTTCCTTCGCCAGCGACAGCAGCAATTCAAGCTTGTCGATCAAGTTGCGCCTCGCTCGGACCACATCGTGAAGACGGCGGCGCGGCGCGATAATCGCGTGTGTGGTTGTTCATTTCCGCCCCTGCCGGAGCATACGGCGCAGATTGCCAATACCGCAACCTGCGAGGCGGGACGCGGGAACCGTCTTTCGACGGGCATCGGCTCTCCATGGCCGAGGTGGCGCCTTGTGCCACATCGAACCATGACAGCGGCCACATCATCCCCAGAGTCGCGGCATAACGCCGCTTCTCCGGTCGAGGCCGACAGCCTCGCGAAAGGCTCATCTCGTTAGATGCAGATACGTATTGTTCGAACTGCGATGAGCAGTCCGAAAACCGAACGTAATCAGCCGAGCCGGCTGATCTGCTCTTCGGTGACGACGCGCTCGACGTTCTCGGTCTTGCTCTTGATCCGGTAGCGCGGGCGACCGTCGGCTTCGATGGGCAGGCAGGAGGTGATGGTGTACACGCTGCGTTCCTTGACCATCGAGCGGCCCTGCGGTCCCTGCAGCTGGTGGTGGACGTCGTCGTTGATTGCGTAGTTGTGCGCCATTATTCATACTCTCCGCGATGAGCGGCTTTTAGCTACAACTTCCTCGTAAAGCAAGAAATCTGTAGCAATTTCGGTCAGATAGCACGTCAGGCCTGATATGCAATCAGCGTTAGCCATTGCTACTTGAAATACCGCTGCGACTCTTTCGGTCCAACGCTGCCGGTCCCGATGGCTGCGATTCCGAGCCTTTTCAAAGAGATTCAGCGGCTTTCGACGCGGTCGTGGCGCCAAAACCCAAGCCGACGCACCATTAGCTATGCATTCAGCATCTGCGGCCAGGACACCGCGAATCGGGTTCCAAAACCGAAAAACCACCGGCAGGGCATTGCCGGTGGTTTCGGAGGTTTACATTAAAGTTCGCGTGTCTCCTTGAAGACAGGGCCGTCAAAGGATTTGCCGGCTGCGCTCAATCACAATACATGATTTAGACTGTTGATTACAATACCTGATTTAATAACTTAAATCGGGATGTGGATGACCTGGATCAACCAGGTATCGCAATGTGGCTTGGCGCCAGCCCGGCCCTGTGCCGTTCAACCATAGCGCGAAAAGCCGCTTCGAGCCGGCGGGTGAAAAGCCGGGTGTCGAACGCTGGGGAAGTCAGGCGATTGTCTGACAGTTTTCGCCTGATCTCCGCCAGCCGGTCCGGATTGGCAGCAAGCTCAATCGCCAGACGTTCGTAGTCCTCCAGTGTTGTGGTGATCAATTCCGGCAGATGCAAATTGTGCAGAAGGCTTGCGGCAACGCGGCCCGCAAACGTTTCGCCAAGGCAGGTCAACAGCGGCAGGCCGGCCCACAGCGCGTCGCTCGCGGTGGTGTGGGCGTTGTAGGGCAGCGTGTCGAGAAACAGGTCGGCGACGCGATGTCGCGCCAGATGCTCCGGCACCGGCAGCCGCGCGGCAAAAACGATGCGGTTCGCATCGACGCCGCGCGCCGCGGCCTCCCGTCGCAGATTCGCCACCGCCACTGCGCTGTCGTCGAGTAGCCAGAGCACGCTGCCCTTCACCTGCGTCAGGATGCGCATCCAGACGTCAAAGACGGCCGGCGTGATCTTGTAGGCGTTGTTGAAGCAGCAGAACACAACACCCTCGGCGGGAAGACCACATTCTTCCCGCGTGAAGATCTGCGCTGCGATCTCCTTCTTGTCGTCGTTGGCCTGATAGCAATTCGGCAGCCACGCGACCTTCTCTGCGTAGAATGGCCGGTGCTCCGCAGGCAGCACGTGCTGGTCGGCAATGATGTAGTCCATATAGCCGGCGCCCAGCGTACCGGGAAAGCCGAGATAGTTGACCTGGATCGGCGCCGCGCGTCGCGCGAACACGCCGGTGCGATTGTCGCCAAAATAGCCGTTGAGGTTGACCAGGATATCGATGTGGTGATCGCGAATCGCCGCAACGGCCTGCGGGTCGCTCAAACCTGAAATATCGATGACGCCTTGCACGGACGCGTCGATGCGTTGCCGTGTCGCGCTACCGTCATCGAAGCCGTTATCGATAGCGAATATCTCGAACTGCTTGATGTCGTGCTGCTCGAGCACGCCGACCAGCAGCAGCGACGTCGCCTGCTGGCGAAACTCGCCGGAGAGATAGCCGACCCGGATTTTTGCGTCGGCTGCAGGCGCTGCCGAAGCGGGTGCGTGACCATGTGCCGGAAACCGTGACGCATTGTAGAGCGTGGCGCAGAGCTGGAGGCTGCGCTCCGAGGTGGCAATGCCCTGCCAGCCAAACGGCTCCGCGGAGAGCTTTCCAGACGCCAGATCGCGTTCGATCTCCGCGATCAGGCGATCTGTCCCGTTCCAGTCGCAAATCAGCATCTTCTGATGCAGCAGGCTGCCCTTCAGCAGCGGAAGCTCGGGATTGATCTGCCGCGCGCGGGCAAAGGCGCTCGCTGCTTCATCGGGCTGGCGCATCTGCGCAAAGATGAAGCCGCGGCCGAACCACGCCTCGGCCAGGTCGGGCTGCAAGGCAAGCGCCGCATCGCAGGCGGCAAGTGCCTCGTCATACCGCTTCAGCTCGGCCAGCGACTTGCCCTTGTTGAAGAACGCCGCGGGATATCGCGAATTGAGAGCTATCGCCCTGTCGAAGTCGGCGATAGCGGCGGCGTAATCGCGGAGATCGTTCAGCACCGTGCCGCGATTGTTCCAGCTCTCGGCATTGCTGGGATTGATCGCCAGCGATTCCGTGAAGCGCTGCAGCGCTTCATCGGGCCGCCCCAGCGCCTTCAACACGAGGCCGTAATTGTAGAACGTGGCGTCGGACGTCGCGTTGATGCGCAGCGCCGATTTCAGATACGGCTCAGCCTCGTCATACCGCTTCAGCGTGACCAGGATGATAGCCAGGATATTCAGCGCCGCCAGATTCTTCGGATCCTTGCGCAAGAATTTCCTGAAATCGTGCTCGGCCTCGTCGAGCCGCCCCTGCTGAAAAGACGAAACGGCGCGTTGGAATAGTTCTGCTGCGGACGCCATGATTTACAGGACTTTGAGCTGCGACTTTTCGATTTCGAAACTGAACAACGCCGCCGGTATAGACGTCCTGTCGGCCGCCGTCGAGAACGGCA
This sequence comes from Tardiphaga sp., assembly GCA_028290355.1. Taxonomy (GTDB): domain Bacteria; phylum Pseudomonadota; class Alphaproteobacteria; order Rhizobiales; family Xanthobacteraceae; genus Tardiphaga. Next base: position 5,724 of record JAQGKA010000349.1, read on the forward strand.
ATTCCAGCCGAAACCGGCGAGCGCCCCATCACCACACAAGCAAAAGCCCCCGGCAGTTTCCTGCCGGGGGCTTTCGTTTCAGAGACTAACCGTTGTTAGACGATCAGGATCAGAAGGAGCGCAGGATCTGAACCGAACCGTTGTAGAGGTTCTGGTCCTGAAGCACGAACACCGATCCAGCAGGCTTGCCGGCCACACCCGTGCTAACGCTGGTGTAGGTACCGGCGAAGTTCTGATCGAGGCGGCTATAGGTGAACTGCGCCGACAGGGTCAGGTTCTGAACCGGGGTCCAGGCGGTCTTGGTTCCGATCTGGGCGAGGCCCAGGTCGAAGTTGCCAGTCGCATTCAGCGTACCAGCGCGCGCGGCGGCAGCCGCCGACGAGCTGAAGCCCGGGCCGTTCACCCCGGCGCCAGAGAACGCCGCCATCATCAGATCATTACCAGAGCCATAAGAGATATGGCTGTAGTTGCCGAACAGTGACGTGCGCCATGCCGGATTCCAGTAGTGCTCATAGAAAGCGCTGACTTCCCATGCAGTGCTCTGCTGGATCTGGCCGCCGGTGGTGTACACACCGTCAAGCACATAGCCGAAGCCGAGGGTGTTGCCATCGAACTTGGCATAACGACCACCGCCGGAGGTGTCGGTCGTGCCGCCGAACACGTACTTGGCTGCGCCCTTGGCATACGATGCTTCGATCTTCAAGCTGTCGCCCGTGCCGGTAGGCAGGTTCTTGAATTCGACAGCGCCGGTAACGGCGAAGCCGTACTTGTCGTCCGCATGACCAACCTGCTCGTTCGCAGCCGAGTAGAGCGTCGGGGTTGCAGCGTGCATCGCGGCACCGAAGTGCAAGGTGCCCCAAGCCTGATCGAGGCGGATGTTGCCGACGACGTCAGGAATATGGTTGCCGCCGTAAGCATTGCCCAAGAAGGTGTTCGAGTTCGTGCCGTAGAAGGCACCCGTGAATGTCGAAGCGCCTGGTCCGGTGATCGTGCCAGTCGTATTCCAGAGGCCGGCATTGCGGTAGGGCGAGGCGTTCTCGACCGAGATCGTGCCCGACACGCCGTTGCCGAAGGAGGCGGTGTAAGCCAACTGCGGAATACCAGTCGCGTTGTTCGAACCGGCGTTGAAGCCTGACGAGATGTACGGCTTGGAGAGCGCCCACTGCGGATCGAACTGCGAGACGGCCTTACCGAAGGTGAAGCCGGCAAACTGGATGAACGCGTAGTCGACTTCGACGTAACCGCCGGCGATCGATTCACGATCCTGGAGGAAGTCGAACTGAAGGTTGGCGTAGGTACGGACAACACCATATTCAGTCGCGGTGCGCGTATCCGAGGTCAGATTGAAGCGCTCGCGAGTCGAGAGGTAGTTCTTGGTCCAGAGATTGTTGCCGCCGGCACCACCCTGCCAGAACGGAACGTCGTAGGTGCTGCCGTTGAACGCGGTGTCCAAACGAATCGCGCCGCCGATCTTGATGCAGGTATCCGTGCCCGGGATGTAGTAGAAACCCGCGCCGTAGAGGGAGCAGATCTTCACGTATTCGACCGCTTTGGCCTTAACCGGAAGATCGGCTGCCTGCGCTCCGCTCATGGCGATCAGACCCGCCGTTGAGCCGAGAATAAGGCTCTTAATCATCGTCATGTAAACCTCCAAGTTGTTCTTAAAGGGAAGGTTCCGGATCCGCTGGGCGTAAACACCCGAAGATTAGTTCCCCTAGTCCCCAGACTAACCGCCAAGCACTTCGCGTTTTCGGAAACACCCGCATAACGCGAGGTACTAAAGCGAACTACTTCAACGGGACGATCGCGGGTTGCCCCATCGCCGTGATCGACAATGCCTGCGCAACTCTTAGAAGCAAAATACTTTATGAACTCAGGTAACTTTATCGCGATGCAGTGTGCTTTCTGTGCAACATCAACATTTCGTGGGTTGCCCGGTTCAATCAATTGATCCAATTATGTATTTTGCAAATGCCTAGGAAATCGAAATGGCGGAACGACCGAGCACGACCAAGCGTATGGGGTCGGCCAACGACAGTCAGAAACCGCCTGCGGCAGATGCGAGCGGCAAGAATCAGGAGATTGTCCGCCAGTTCGTCTGGGACATCGCTTCGATCAACGTCCATCTGGAAGAGATTCGGCATTTCTGGGCGAAGGAACTAGGGATCAGCGGCCCGCAGTGGATGATCCTGATGGCCATCGGGGATCTGGATCGGGGCAAGGGGGTGCCGGTCAAGGATGTCTCGGCCATGCTTCATGTCGACCCGTCCTTCGTCACCACCCAGTCCAAGATGCTCGAAAAGAACGGCTTCACGCGCCGGATACCGTCAAGCGAGGATGCCAGGGTGGTGCTGATGTCGTTGTCCGACAAGGCCAGCAAGAAGATCGCGTTGCTTTCGTCGCGACGCGAACAGCTGAAAGATTTCGTTCTTGCCGGGTTCGATGACAGCACCTTGAAGGAAATTACCGAGCAGCTGGCGGCGCTGAAGAATCGCCTGGAGAAGGCGACGCTGATGCTGGCGTTGGACGGCTGATCGCAGCGGCGCGGCGGATTTCACGCCGTAGCAACCGGCCTATCTCTTGCGGCCGAGTCGGTCCGCAATCCAATCGAAGATAAACTCGTTGCCGATGGTCGGATTGTCGAGTTGGGCGTGCGATGCCGCCGTCTCAGAGGCCGAGAAGATCTTCAGATCGATGTCTTGCCCGTCGGCAATCAAGGCGTTGCAGCAACGAGTGACATGGCTGGTGTCAAGCCAGTCATGTTCGCCCAGCGCCACCAGCATCGGGCACCGGATATTTCTCGCGATACTGCTGCGGCAGAGTTTATCGATGTCACCGGCGAAGTCGGCGGTGGCGGTTCCGCCCGACAGCCGGGTGGCGAGAAACGCCCGCTCGTGCAGGTCCCAAATCCCGGCATCGCAGACCGCCGCCGCAAAACGGTCGTCGAAACCGGCGCCGCGGGTGGCAAAGGATGCGCCCAACCCGTCGCCGAAAATGGCGATCCTGCGCGGATCGACATCGCTGCGATCAACCAGATAGTCGATCCAATTGCTGATCGCGGTTTCGATATCATAGCGCCCGAACGCGTCGTTTGCGGTTCGGCGATATCCTTGGCCGGGAAGGTCGACCAAAAGTAGCGACAGGCCTCGCTCATGCGCATAGCGCGGCATCCGGTAAAGGTGTTCCTCCTTGTACTGGTCAGGCGCACCTATGCAGACCACGACCGGCGCCCGCCGCGATCGGCCCGGAGCGGGAAGAAAGTAGCCCTGCAGGGTCTTGTCGTCCGACCACGCAATTTCCACCACTTCGCCCACCGGCGTTACATGCCGCAGATACAACTGCGAGCACGCGAGCATTTGCGAGAGCGCCGTGTCTTGCCTGACGTCGCAAGCGTTCATGAATGCCTGCGCCGTGCGATAATAGTTAGCTGCGCGCAGCCAATTGCTCAACGCGGTCTTGATGTGGCCCCTGGCCAGCGCGATGTCGCCGCGCGCCTTGTTGAGGTCAGCTGCTTTTTTCCATTGTTGATACCAGCTTTCCTCGCAAGCCGGATCGATGCCGCTTGCCGCCAGCAGGCACTCCGAAACCGTGCTGCCGCCCTCTTGCGCGGCGCCGAGCACCCGCATGAACTGGAAAGAATAGTTCTCGTTCCCGGGCCACTGCATCCAGCCACGAGAATCGTAGAACGGAGCTGTCCTATCGATGGCGATGATTGTCTCGTCCCCCAGTTTTTCTTTTTGTAGCATTGGCTTGTCGTATCGGCGCAATTCGTCAGGTCGAAAGCGCAATTCAACAACGCTGCGCGCTGCTCTCCGGCAACTGCACATTGTATTGGTAGCTCAATTTTTAGGCCGAGCAAAGATCAATGTGACAACACAATGAAAGTTCCGTCCGCGCGAACGCTGCAGTCGTCGGCGTTTATTGCAGTGCGAAATGCCTGATGCCGATGGAACTACAGTGCCGACAATGAGCCCGCATCGATCCAGATCTGTCCGTCCGCATCACGCACAGGATACCGGCGCAAGGCGCGGCTCGGCCAGCCCGATGAGATCTTGCCATCGACAAGACTGAACCAGGCGAGATGGCGCGGGCAATACAGCTGGCCGTCGTCGACGCGGCCGAGGCTGAGATCAGCCTGCTCGTGCGGGCAGGCGCGCTCGCAGGCGTAGAGCTGGTCGCCATCCTTGATGACGAGGAGGTCGACGCCGCCCACCTTGGTACAAATGATTTTCTGTTCCGTCAGGCGGTCCTTCTCGCAGACTGCGACCCACCTGGCGGAATTTTCCTCACCCGCCAAGATAGGCCCGTCGCACATGCTCGTTCTCGATCAGATCGGCGCCGGCACCCGACAGCACCACGCGTCCGGCTTCCAGCAGATAGGCATGATCGCACATCTCCAGCGCCGCGAAGGCGTTCTGCTCGACCAGCAGCACGGTGGTACCGGCGTCGCGGATCGCGCGGATGATCGCAAAGGTGCGCTCGACGATGTTGGGGGCGAGACCCAGCGAGGGTTCGTCGAACATCACCAGCCGCGGTCGCGACATCAGCGCCCGGCCGATCGCCAGCATTTGCTGCTCGCCGCCGGACAGGGTACCGGCCGCCTGCTTCTTGCGGTCGGCAAGCCGCGGAAATTCGCCGTAGATCCGATCGCGATCGGTGGCGATTGCCGAAGTGTCGGAGCGCAGATAGGCGCCCATGTCGAGATTTTCCGCCACCGTCATGTGCGGGAACACCCGGCGGCCTTCCGGGCAATGCGCGATGCCCCGCGTCAGCACCCGCTGCGGGCTGGCGCCGGTGATGTCTTCGCCCTCGAAAATCATGCTGCCGGAGCGCGGCGGCACCAGACCGGAGATCGCACGTAAGGTCGTGCTCTTGCCGGCGCCGTTGGCACCGATCAGTGCCACCAGCTGGCCAGCCTTGACTGACAGCGTGACGCCTTTCAGCGCGGTGACTTGGCCGTAGGCGCACACCATGTCGCGGATTTCAAGCACGCTTCGCCCCCTGACCGAGATAGGCTTCGATGACAGCGGGATCGTTACGGATCGTCTCCGGCGCGCCTGCCGCGATGATGCGGCCGTAGTTCAGCACCACGATCCGATCCGACACGCTCATCACCATCGGCATGTCATGCTCGACCAGGAGGATGGTGACGCCGCGATCTCGTATGTTGCGGATCAGCTGTACGAAAGTGTGGGTCTCCGACGCGTTCATGCCCGAGACCGGCTCGTCGAGCAGCAGCATCGAGGGCTGCGCTGCCAGCGCCAGCGCGACACCGACCAGCCGCTGCTCGCCATAGGACAGCGAGCCCGCAAGATCGTTGGCGCGGGCCTCCAACCCAATCCAGCGCACCAGCTCGGCGGCGCGTTCGCGTTGCGCGCGCTCCGAGGCGCGCGCGCGCGGAAGTCCTAAAATGGCTTCGACCAGGCCAAGCTTGCCTTGACGATGCAGGCCGATCAGCACGTTGTCGAACACGGTATCGCGCGGAAACACGCTGGTGCGCTGGAAGGTGCGGATCAGGCCTAGATCCGCAATCTCGTGCGGCTTCAGGCCATTGAGCACCGCGCCGCGATATTTCACCATGCCCTCGGTGGGATCGAGGAAGCCGGTCATGACGTTGAAGGCGGTGGTCTTGCCGGCGCCGTTCGGTCCAATCAGGCTGACGATCTGGCCTTCGCCGACCGTGAAATCGAGATCCGACAGCGCGACCAGGCCGCCGAACTGCACGCCGACGTGCTCGATGCTGAGAACGGTTTCAGCCATCACGCGCGCTCCCCGGCGGTACGCTCGGTGACCTTGACGGCCTTGTTGCCCTTGGCGCGCGACAGCCCAAGACGCGGCGCCAGCGACGGCACGATTCCCTTTGGCAGCACGAACAAGATCAGGATCAGCACCCCGCCATAGGTGATCCACTGCGCCTCCGGCGGCATCACCGGCCGCAGGAACACCGGCAACAGGCCGAAGATCACGCCACCAACCACCGGCCCCGCCAGCGAACCCTTGCCGCCGCTCACCACCATGATCACCATGGTCACCGTGTTGATGAAGGCAAAGACGTCGGGATCGATGATGCGGATGTAATGCGCGTAGAGGCTGCCCGCTGCGCCGGCGATGCCGGCGGAAATCACCGCCGCCAACGTCAACGTCTTGGTAACGTCGATGCCTACCGCAACGGCGAGGGTTTCGTTTTCCATCAAGCCGCGCATGGCACGGCCGAAATGCGAATGCACCAGGCGCGAGATCAGGAAATACGCCGCCGCCGCGACAGCCAGCACCAGATAGTAGTTCTGCAGCTTCGTTTTCAGAACGAGGTAGCCGAGGCCGGGCAACCCCACGGTGATGGATGGAATGTTGGTTAGCGCCAGCGGGCCTTGTGTCAGCTCCACCCAGTTCAGCGCCACCAGCCGGACCACTTCGGCAAAGGAGATGGTGACGATGACGAAATACGCGCCGCGCACGCTGAACGACAGCCGGCCGACCAGATAGCCGCAGAAGCCGGAGATGACGATCGCCAGCACGAAGCCGACGATCGGCGGCCACGGCACATGCACGATATGGAAATCGCCGACAATGCCGACGTCGAAGCCGAGCGAAGTCAGCGCGCTGACATAGGCGCCGATGCCGAAGAAGGCGATGTGGCCGAGGCTGAGCTGGCCGGTGAAACCGAGCAGCAGGTTCAGACTCATGGCGCCGATGATGAAGATGCCAGTGGTGATCAGCGCGTTGAGCAGATACGGATCCTGCAGCCACAGCGGCACCGAGGCGAAGACGGCCAGGCTGATGAGCGTCGCGATCTGGTTCATCCGACGCGCTCCGCGCGGGCAAACAGCCCGGTCGGCTTGAAGATCAGCACCGCGATGATGATCAGAAAACCCATGGCGTCGCGATAGCCCGACGAGACGTAGCCGGCGCCGAGTTCTTCAGCCAGCGCCAGGATGAAGCCGCCGATCACCGCGCCGGTGATGTTGCCGAGTCCGCCGAGAATGACGATGGCGAAGGCCTTCACTGCGGCGAGATCGCCCATCTGCGGGAAGATCACATAGACCGGGCCGAGCAGTGCGCCCGCCGCGGCCGCAAGGCTCGAGCCGAGCGCGAAGGTCGAGGTGTAGATCAGGCTGACGTTGACGCCCATCAAGGCTGCGGTGTCGTGATCCTGGAATGTGGCGCGCATGGCGCGGCCGAGCTTGGTGCGGTTGATCA